>CAZHGU010000130.1:0-5052 GCA_964532105.1 uncultured Alcanivorax sp.
CCATAGACCACCTGCCCTTCGTCGTTGACGGTAAAGCGGTAGCCGCAGCTGTTCACATCCGGCGGCATCACCGCCAGGCCCATGTGCTTGCACTCCTCGATGAGGGTGACCACCTTGTCGGTGTTGTCCATGTCCGCCGAGATCACGGCGGCCATGAACTCGGCCGGATAATGGGTCTTGAGCCAGGCGGTCTGATAGGCCACCAGGGCATAGGCGGCGGAGTGGGACTTGTTGAAGCCGTAGCCGGCGAACTTTTCCACCAGATCGAAGATGCGCGTGGCCAGTTCCGGGTCCACGCCGCGTTCTTCCGCGCCTTCCTTGAAGACGCTGCGCTGCTTGTCCATCTCGGACTGTTTCTTCTTGCCCATGGCGCGGCGCAGCAGATCGGCGCCGCCGAGCGTATAGCCGGCCATCTCGCGCGCGATCTGCATCACCTGCTCCTGATACAGGATCACGCCATAGGTGGGCTCGAGGATGGGCTTGAGGCATTCGTGCTGGTAGTTCGGGTCCGGATAACTCACCGGCTCCTTGCCGTGCTTGCGCTTGATGAAGTTGTCCACCATGCCCGATTCCAGCGGCCCGGGCCGGTAGAGCGCCACCAGGGCGATGATTTCCTCGAAGGAGTCGGGGATGAGCTTCTTGATGAGCTCCTTCATGCCCTGACTTTCCAGCTGGAACACGGCCGTGGTCTCGCCCGAGCGCAACATGTCGAAGGTGGGCTGATCGTCCAGCGGAATGGTGCTGATGGCGATGGGCTCTTCATCGGCGCCGCGGCGTTCGTTCACCGCGCCCACGGCCCAGTCGATAATGGTCAGCGTCTTCAGGCCCAGAAAGTCGAACTTCACCAGGCCGGCCGCTTCCACATCGTCCTTGTCGAACTGGGTGACCTGGTTTTCACCCTCGTCGTCGCAATACAGCGGCGTGAAATCGGTGAGCCGGCCCGGGGCGATGACCACGCCGCCGGCGTGCTTGCCGGCGTTGCGGGTGAGCCCTTCCAGCTTGCGGGCCATGTCCATGATCTCGTTGGCCGCTTCCCGGTCCGGGTTGTCGTCGCTGTAGAGAAAATCACGCAGGTTCTCTTCCTGCTCCAGCGCCGATTCCAGGGTGGTGCCGGGCGTACCCGGAATCATCTTGGACAGCCGATCCGCCAGCCCATAGGGCTTGCCCTGGACCCGGGCCACGTCGCGCACCACCGCCTTGGCGGCCATGGAACCGAAGGTGATGATCTGGCCCACGGCTTCGCGACCGTACTTCTCCGCTACATAGGCGATGACGTCATCCCGGCGTTCCATGCAGAAGTCCACATCGAAGTCGGGCATGGACACGCGCTCGGGATTGAGAAAGCGCTCGAAGAGCAGATCGTAGCGGATGGGATCGAGATCCGTGATCTCCAGCGCATAGGCCACCAGCGAGCCCGCGCCCGAACCCCGGCCCGGGCCCACGGGAATGTCGTGTTCCTTGGCCCACTGGATAAAGTCCGAAACGATCAGGAAATATCCCGGAAAGCCCATCTGGTTGATGATGTCGAGTTCCAGCTGCAGGCGTTCGTCATAATCCTGGCGGCTGTGATCGGGACTCATGGGGAAACGCGCCAGACGCTGGTCCAGGCCTTCGCGGGAAACCTTTTCCAGATACTCGGCTTCGGTGAGCCCTTCCGGAATGGGGAAATCCGGCAAATAATTCTCGCCCAGGCTCATATCCAGATTGCAGCGCCGGGCGATTTCCACGGTATTGGCCAGCGCTTCCGGGATGTCGCTGAACAGCTCGGCCATGTCCGCTTCGGATTTCAGATACTGCTGTTCGCTGTAGCGGCTGGTACGGCGCGGATCGTCCAGGGCGTGGCCGTCGTGAATGCAGACCCGCGCCTCGTGGGCCTCGAAGTCGTCCGGGCTGACAAAGCGCACATCATTGGTGGCCACCACGGGCAGCGCCAGCTCCGAGGCGAGCGCCACACTAGCGTGCAGGCAGTCCTCGTCGCCGGTGCGCTCGGTGCGCTGCAGTTCCAGATAAAAGCGATCCGGCGCCAGCTCGTTGAATTCGCGCGCCAGCTCCCGGGCCTCGTCGGTGCGACCGCCCAGCAGCAGCTGGCCCACCTCGCCGTGGCGCGCGCCGGAGAGCAGGATCAGCCCCTCATGGGCCTGTTCCAGCCATTCCCGTTTTACCACCGGCCGGCCCCGGTGCTGGTTTTCCAGCCAGGCGCGCGAGAGCAGCACCGTCAGGTTGCGATAGCCCTGATCGTTCTGGATAAGCGCGCACAGCCGGGCCGGCTCGTCCAGGTAGCGGCCTTCCAGCCAGAGATCGGCGCCGGCCAGGGGCTTGATGCCCGCCTCGCGGGCGGCGGAGTAGAACTTGATAAGCCCGAAGAGATTGGACTCGTCGGTGACGGCCACGGCGGGCATCTGCTGTTCACCGGCGCGGGCGATAAGGTCGTTCACCCGCACCACGCCGTCGACCATGGAGTAATCGGTGTGCAGACGCAGATGAATGAATTCGGGTTCCGCCACGGACATCCTCGTTCGCGTTGTCGTGATTCGGTTAGAAGAAGCCGGTTATTCCCCGGAGATGACCGCCGCCACGGGGGCGAAGGAACGCCGGTGATCGTCCAGCGCGCCGTGACGCGTGAGCGCGTCGCGGTGATCCCGGGTGGGGTAGCCCTTGTGCCGGTCGAACCCATATTGCGGCCAGCGCTGATGCAGGACAAGCATTTCCTCGTCCCGGGCCACCTTGGCCAGGATGGATGCGGCGCTGATGGCCGGCACGCGGCTGTCGCCCTTGATCACGGTCTCCACGGGGCCTTCCAGATTCGGTGCGCGGTGGCCGTCGGCGAGTACGGCGTCGGCGGCCAGGGACAACGCCCGTACGGCGCGTTCCATGGCCAGCAGCGCCGCCTGCTGGATATTGAGTTCGTCGATCTCGCGGGGCTCCGCCCGGCCCAGGGCCCAGTCCAGCGCGTGCTCGCGGATCAGCTTCGCCAGCTGTTCCCGGCGGCGCGCGCTGAGTTTCTTGCTGTCCGCCAGACCCTCGATGGGATGGTCCGGATCCAGAATCACGGCGGCGGTGACCACCGGACCCGCCAGCGGACCGCGTCCCACTTCATCCACCCCCGCCAGCCGCATGCCCGGGCGCCAGGCGAAAGTCTCCGGTTGCCAGGGTTCGTCCAGCGGGTATTCGGCGAAGGGATGATCGGTCACGGCTTGTCCGTCAGCAGTCCATGGATGGCCTCGGCGGCGCGGGCGTCCGCGTCGCGCTTGAGGTTATGGTGCACGGCCTCATAGCGCTGCGCCAGCCGGGCCGCTTCTTCCGGCCGGTCCAGCCAGGCGCTCACTTCCCGGACCAGGGCCTCGGCTGTGAAATCGTCCTGAATCAGCTCCGGGGCCAGTTCGTCTTCCACCAGCCAGTTGGCCATGGCCACCCAGGGGGTTTTGACCAGGCGCGAGAGCACGGCATAGGTGAACCGGCCCACGCGATAGCCCACCACCATGGGCTTTTTCAGCAGCAGTCCTTCCAGGGTGGCCGTACCCGAGGCGAGCATGGCGACATCGGCGGCGGCCAGGGCGGTGCGACTCTGTCCCTGCAACAGGGTCAGCGGCAGCGGCGGACGCTCGGCCAGCGCCTGTTCGATTTCCCGGTAACGCTCGGGGCTGGCGGCCGACAGCACGAATTTCAGCTCCGGACGCTGGCGCGACAGACGCTCCACCGCCTCCAGAAAGCCGGGCAGCAGTTGCTCGATCTCGCCGCGCCGGCTGCCCGGCAGCACGGCCACCACGGGGCCGTCGCCCAGCCCCAGTTCCCCGCGCGCCTCGGTCTGATCCACCTCCAGGGGAATGCGATCCGCCATGGGGTGGCCCACACAGCTCACGGGCACACCGGCCTCCTCGTAAAAGCGGGCCTCGAAGGGCATCAGGGTGAGCATGAGATCAATATCCCGGCGAATGCCCTTGACCCGGCCCTGGCGCCAGGCCCAGACGGTGGGGCTGACATAGTGGGCGGTAGTGATCCCCCGACGGTGCAGCTTTCGGGCCACGGGCAGATTGAAATCCGGCGAATCGATGCCGATATAGACATCCGGCTGCCAGTCCAGCAGCCGACCAACCAGTTGCCGGCGCAGGCGCAGCAGCTCCGGCAGATGCGCCAGCACCTCGGTGAGGCCCATGACCGAGAGCTTGTCCATGGGAAACAGGGTTTCGAGGCCGGCGGCGCGCATCTGTTCGCCGCCCACGCCCAGGAATTCCGCGTCCGGCAGGCGCTCGCGCAGGGCGCGGATCAGCCCGGCGCCGAGGAAATCGCCGGAGGCTTCGCCGGCGACCAGCGCCACGCGATACGCACGCTCCGCCATGGCTAGCGCACGATACCCCGGTTGCCGGCATTGATGGAATCCACGAAGAGCCGCACCTCCGGGTGTTCCTGCGCCAGTGGTTCCAGTTGTTCCAGCGCTTCTTCCAGCTTGAGCCCGGAACGGTAGAGGATGCGGTAGGCGCGGCGCAGCGCCCGGATGGTCTCGCGGGAATACTCGCGCCGGCGCATGCCTTCCAGGTTCAGCCCGCGCGCGTTCGCCGGGTAGCCCTGCACCATCATGTAGGCGGGCACGTCCATGTTCACCGCCGAATACATGGACACCATGGTGTAGGAGCCCACGTGGCAGAACTGATGAATACCGGCAAAGCCGGCCAGGATGACGCCGTCGCCCATGTGCACATGGCCGGCGGTGGAGGCATTGTTGGCAAAGACACAGTCGTCACCGATGACGCAATCATGGGCCACATGGGCGTAGGCCATGAACAGATTCCGGTGCCCGACGGTAGTCGCGCCCCGGTCGCTGGCCGTGCCCCGGTGCAGGGTTACACACTCGCGAATGACGTTGTCGTCGCCCATTTCCAGGGTGGTGGGCTCACCCTTGTACTTCTTGTCCTGGCAGGCCTCGCCTACCGAAGCGAACTGAAAGACCCGGTTGTTGCGGCCCAGGGTCGTGGGCCCCTGAATGACCACATGGGGGCCGATGACGGTACCGGCACCGATTCGCACGTCGGCGCCGATCACGGTGTAGGGACCGAC
>CAZHGU010000131.1:0-5047 GCA_964532105.1 uncultured Alcanivorax sp.
TACAAACCACGACTGGCGCACCAGCACCCAGGCGCCCACGGCCACGAAAACCAGGCTGAAACCGATGATCAGCAGGGGCACAATGTCGAAGTTCATGAGTTGTTCTCCTTGTTCATGCCGCCCAGTGCGTGGCCGTGTGCGCGGGGTTGCCCGGAATCTGCTCCGGGCCCTTTCATTCGACCCCTCCTTGAGAAAAGTCGCAAGGCGCAAGAGGCAAGGAGCAAGGAACCCCATAACGCCCCGTTCGCGGCGGGGGCCGCCGCTCCTACGCCTTGATCCGCCTTTTGCGACACCCCTTCTAAGCGGCGCTTACGGCTGCGAGGCCGCTGTACAGCCCTGCTCCGCCAGCCAGTCGTCGATCAGGGCACGGGCAATACTGCCTTGCGGCGGCACCCTTGGCAATTCGTCCGGGCGCCACCAGTGCGCATCCAGGATTTCCTCGCCGTCCACCTCGATCTCGCCGCCGCGATGGCGGGCCCGGAAGCCCAGCATCAGTGAATGGGGAAAGGGCCAGGGCTGGCTGCCATGGTATCGGATATTGTCCACCTCCAGTCCGGTTTCCTCGCGCACCTCGCGCTGCACGGCCTGCTCCGCGCTTTCGCCGGGTTCCATGAAACCGGCCAGGCAGCTGTAAAAGCCGGCGGGGAAACGCGCGGAACGGGCCAGCAGCGCCTCGTCGCCGCGGGTGACGAGCATGATCACACAGGGCGTGATGCGCGGATACTGGCGATGGTCGCAATGCGAACAGATCATGGCCTTGTCGCGCTCATGGGGCACGGTGGCGTGGCCGCAGCGGCCGCAATAGCGGTGATCCCGGTACCAGCGCAGCAGCTGAATGGCGCGACTGGCCATGGTGAAACGGGCGTCGTCCAGGTGATTGAGCAGGCTACGCAGGCTGTATTCCTCGCAGCCGGGCGGCAGCTCCGCCGCTTCGGGCCATTCAGCGGTAAAGCAGGGATGCGCGCCCAGGCGGCCGAGGTAGTGGATATCGCGTGGCGTCAGGCCCAGTTCCCCCGGCTCTTCAGCGGCGGGCAGACTTGTTTCGCCGTCGCGCTCGGTCACCACCAGGCGGTGTTCCCGGAACAGGAACCACAGGGGTTCGCCGCCGTCGTCCGGCGGGACGGTATCGAGAATGATGTCCGGCTGTGGTTCCAAGCGCTGCTCCCGCGGACCTGGCAGGCTGAGTGCGCAAGGGGTTTTTCAACAGCCTGCTAGTCCCACTATACCGGATTGGCGCGCACCACCGGAAAGCCCAGTTCCTCCATGCTTTCCTCGGCCACCTCCAGCACGGCCTCGCCGATGGGCTTCTGCTCTTCCATGCTCTCCAGGTAGTAATCCACGCTGGTGACCGCGTCCGCGAGGATATCCATCCGTTCGCTGGTGGGCGGCTCGGCGCCGGAGGCGAGCAGGGCCTGTTCAATATAGTTGCGGCAGGCATCCATCACGGCCCGCGCCCGGCTCAGCTCCAGGAAGGTCAAACCACCACTGACGCCTTCCAGGCTCGCCGGAATATTGCCCAGGTGGGCGGGATCGAAATTCGATTCCACATAGGAGGCAATGGCGCGCTTGGTGAGGGTGAGCCCGGAACGGCATTCGCTGACCACGGCCCGGCGGGCTTCGTCCAGCTGGTACAGGGAAATGCCCTCGTTGCGCGCTTCCTTGTGCACGTCGTCGTTGGGCGAAAACTGGCGCTCCAGGGTGGCCACCACGTTTTCCACCTTGAGCAGTCCATCCACCAGATCCTGGAAGTCCTGGCTCTCGGGGGTGACGTCCTCCGCCTTCCAGTGGCGCACCTGGTTGGCGCGCTCCTTGACCGACTGCGCTTCCCGGGTCTGGCCCACCATGACCAGGGTATTGGCCACCCGGCCCAGGGTTTCGGCGACTTCCTCGAAGCTGGCGTCGGGCGCACCCTGGGCGGCCATTTCCAGGGTGTTCTGCACATCCGAGAGTTCCTCGCGCAGGCCCACGGCCACGGTGCGCACCACCGAGCCGCCCCCGCCGGCCATGTAGGCGACTTCCTCCTGCAGGGTCCGGTCGTTCATGGGCTCGCGCAGGTCGAAGACTTCCTTGATCTCGCCGATAACGCCGTCGGTGCACTCCGACAGCGACACCAGATAAAGCCCTTCCTTGACCAGCAGCAGGGGCACGCGCGCCTCCAGCGCGTCCTCGCCGTCATAGACCAGTTGCTTGAGCTGGCGGTCGATCTTCGACAGCAGCATCTTGCGCCCCGGGGTGAGGCGCATCTCGTCGCGGCGCAGCGCTTCCACCGTGCCCCGGGCGATCCAGAGCCAGCGGCTGATGCCCACCGGGCCGCAGAGGCGGTCGATGCGCTCCAGGGAACGGCTCATGAGCTTGAGGTTGGTGTTGCTGTTCTCCTCGCGGACCACACCCAGCAATCCCACCTGATACATGTGGCGCAACCGCCGGCAGAGCTTGGGCAGTTCGGATTTCTCGGCGCGCGCCGCCGAGGGCTGGGGAAAGCGCGGGCGCGACAGATCCACGCTGAAAAAGTGGCTTTCCGGCACCAGGGACTTGCCCATGGCCCGGCGCAGTTCGTTGATGCCGCCCGCCAGCAGTTCGGGCAGTGTGGCATTGCGCAGCTGCACATATTCGACATAGCGCGCCAGCAGCACGATGGCGTTGCTCAGCGCCGCCGTGCCGGCATCGCTGGGGCCGCGTTCCAGCAGCTCCCGGGCCACCAGCTCCATTTCCTCGGCCATGAGCGCGGCGGCGGGCAGCTCCAGCATCTGGAAGATGCCGCGCACCTGGTGGAAGGCCTCGACGGTCTCTTCCAGATCCGAGCGGCGCTCGGGATCGTCGACAAAGGCTTCCAGGCTGTTTTCCGCCCGGTTCAGGGTGTCGTCGATTTCATCCTTGAGAAAGGTGAGGGAAATGGTGTTGGTGATGGCAACCATGAGGGTTCCGCACTCCAGTTCCGTGGCCGCTTGGGCGGCCATGCATTGTTCTTCTTGGGTCGCGGCTCGGCAGAGCTCTACCCGACCCCCTGCCGCGTATTCCCGTTGTGCTTCCGAGGTTGCGTCAACTTTCCCGCATAAGCAACTGATTCGGCGTTGTTTTGCCCATCGTGCCCCAAAAAATACGAAAAAATCAGGAGTCCGTGACCTCCCAGAGAGGATCGCTGCCCGAGGCCTCGGCCAGGTCCGCCAGCTTGTCCCGGTGGGCCTGCTGCTCGGCCTCCGAAGCCCGGATCACGCGCAGCGACGGACGGTCCGACGGCAGTGGCCGCACCGTTTCGGTGCCCTCCTCCCCCTCGGTTTCCGAGCCGCCCAGCGACAGCCGGGTCTGGCCGCCGGTCATGAGCAGATAGACCTCGGCCAGGATCTCGGCGTCCAGCAGGGCGCCGTGGAGCTCCCGGTGGGCGTTTTCCACGCCATAGCGCCGGCAGAGCGCATCCAGGTTGTTCTTCTGGCCCGGGTGCTTGTTGCGCGCCAGCAGCAGAGTATCCCGTACCGTGGCGTAGTCGGCGACGGTGCCGTAGCCTTCCAGCCGGGCCAGTTCGGCGTCCAGAAAGCCCACGTCAAAGGGGGCGTTGTGGATCACCAGTTCGCTGTCGCGGATATAGTCCAGAAACTCGTCGGCGATCTGCTCGAAGCCGGGCTTGTCCGCCAGGAAGTCCGTGTCCAGCGCATGCACTTCCAGCGCCGCCTGATCCACGTCCCGGCCCGGGTTGAGATACAGATGAAAGTTGTTGCCCGTCAGGCGCCGGTCCACCAGCTCCACACAGCCGATCTCGATGACCCGGTGGCCCTCTTCCGGCTCCAGGCCCGTGGTTTCCGTATCCAGCACGATCTGACGCATCAGCCCGTCTCCCCCCGCTGGTTCGTGAGTTCGTCAATGCCGCGATTGGCCAGGGCATCGGCGCGCTCGTTGCCTTCGTGGCCGCTGTGCCCGCGCACCCATTCCCAGTGCATGCGGTGGCGCTGCGCCGCCTGGTCCAGGCGCTGCCACAGGTCCGCGTTGGCCACGGGCTTTTTCGCCGCCGTCTTCCAGCCGCGCTTTTTCCAGTTGGCCAGCCACTCGGTGATGCCCTTTTTTACGTACTCGGAATCCGTGACCAAGGTCACCTCGCAGGGCTCGTTCAGCGCCTCCAGCCCACGGATGGCGGCCATGAGTTCCATGCGGTTGTTGGTGGTTTGCGCCTCGCCGCCGTAGAGCTCGCGTTCGCGGCCCTGGTAGCGCAGCAGCACGCCCCAGCCGCCCGGGCCGGGATTGCCCCGGCAGGCGCCGTCGGTAAAGAGGGTCACGGCCTTCATGATGAGTCGCTCCGCCGGGAATGAGACTGACGCCCGGCGACCGGGAAGGCCACCGTGGCCGGCTGTTGTTCCGGACGGCCCATCTTCGGCTTGAGCGGACGCATGATGACCGCGCGCTTGCGCGCCACCAGTACATAGAAGGCACCGCGCTGCTGCCAAAAACGCGCGCCCAGCTGCTCCAGCCAGCCGAAGCCGCCGCGCGCGGCGTGTCGCCCCGGAGGCGCGAAAAAGCCGCTCTCCAGGCCTTCCACCTGACAGCTGATCAGATTGAGCCAGTCGCTCAGGCGCATGGGCCGCAGAAAACGCGCGGACCAGGGCACCCGGCCCGAGGCCAGCCGGAACAGCCGGGTCAGGCCCCAGAGGCTGAAGGGATTGAAGCCCACGATGACCAGCCAGCCGCCCGGTTGGAGCGCGCTGACCGCCTCGCGCAGCACCTTGTGGGGGTGATCCTCGAAATCCAGGCTGTGATGCAGCAGGGCCAGATCCAGGCTGTGCTTGGCCAGCGGCAGGGCCGCGGGCAGGCCCACGGCGGTGTTGCCCGCCTGCTCCCGGCGGCCCAGGTACCAGCGGTCCGGCATGCGGGCCGACGCCAGCAGATCGGGTTGCTCACCCATGCCCAGCTGGACGGCGCGCTGGCCCGGCACCCGGGGCAGCACCTCGTCCAGCACCCGACGCTCGGCATTCAGCAGCGCCCGGCCCTGTTCACTGTCCAGCCAGGCGCGAAAAGCCAGATCCGTGTCCGGCGGATGCTGGCCAAAGGGAGTGCGTATCAA
>CAZHGU010000132.1:0-3809 GCA_964532105.1 uncultured Alcanivorax sp.
TCGGCACTGGTGGGCCGGGGCGATACCGTGCTTCAGGATCGGCTCAACCATGCCTCCCTGCTGGATGCCGGCCTGCTGAGCGGCGCGCGCTTTCGCCGCTATGCCCATGCCGATGCCGGCGATCTGGCGAACAAGCTGGCGGACGGGCGGGGCCGGCAACTGGTGGTCACCGACGGCGTCTTCAGCATGGACGGCGATGCCGCACCCCTGGCAGAGCTGGCGGATACCTGTGAACAACAGGGCGCCGGCCTCATGGTGGACGACGCCCACGGGCTGGGCGTGCTGGGCGAAACCGGTGGCGGTCTGGTCGAGTCCACGGGCCTGAATGACCGGGTGCCTGTACTGGTGGGCACCCTGGGCAAGGCCTTCGGCACGGGCGGCGCCTTTGTCGCCGGCGACGAGGCGCTGATCGAGACCCTGATCCAGTTCGCGCGCACCTATATCTATACCACGGCCCTGCCGCCGGCGGTCGCCGCCGCCACGCTCAGGAGCCTGGAACTGGCGCGCACGGACAACTGGCGACGTGAGCACTTGCAGACCCTGATCAAGCGCTTCCGCGCGGGTGCGGCTGAACGAGGCTACCAGCTCATGCCCTCGGCCACGCCCATCCAGCCGCTTCAGGTGGGTGATGACGAAACGGCTCTGCACATCAGCGAAAGACTGCGCGAGCAGGGCTTTCTCGTTACCGCCATCCGTCCGCCCACCGTGCCCGAGGGCACGGCCCGGCTGCGCGTGACCCTGTCCGCCGCCCATGAAGAAGCCGATGTGGATGCACTGCTGGAGGCACTCGATCATGCCCACCAATAAGCCGGTCCGCATTGTGGGAGCGGCATCCCTGCCGCGACGCCGTATCCGGAGGGTTTTCCCATGACGGCGCTGATCCCTTTCCACAACATCTACAAGCCCACCGGCATCGACAACGAGACGGCCGAGGACCTGGTCCTGCTCCACGGCTGGGGCCTGCACTCCATTGCCTGGGATTCCATCATGCCCGCGCTGCTGGAGCACTTCCGGGTCACCGTCATCGATCTGCCCGGCATGGGCCAGAGCCCGTTGCCCAATGGCGACTATGACCTGGATTTCGTGGTCACCCAGATCCGGCGCGTGCTGCCCGAACGCTGCCATCTGCTGGGCTGGTCCCTGGGAGGGCTGGTGGCATTGCGGATCGCGCTGGACGAACCCGAACGGATCCAGTCCCTGGCCACCGTGGCCACCACGCCGCGCTTTACCGCCGGCGACGACTGGCCCACGGCCATGAAGCCCGAAATCCTGGCCAAGTTCGCCGAACTCATGGAAGAGGATTATGAAGGAACCCTTGTGCGTTTCCTGGCGCTCAACTGCAAGGGCAGCGCCACCATGCGCGAGGACGTGGAACTGCTGAAAGAGATTCTGTATTTCTGCGGCCTGCCGGCCCAGCGGGCACTGCGCGGCGGCCTGGAGATTCTCCGGGACACCGATCTGCGCGCGGAGCTGCCCGATCTGCAACCGCCGGCGCTGATGCTGTTCGGCGAAAACGACAATCTGGTGCCGGCGGCGGTCATGGGCGAACTGGAACAACTGGCGCCCGGCATCCAGCTGGCATTGCTGCGCGATGTGGCCCATGTGCCCTTCGTCTCCACGCCCGATCTGTTCACCCGGGCGCTGCTGGATTTCTACCGCGACCGCGGAGTCCTGAATGCTGTCTAGCCGGGCCGTGGGGGCGGCCTTCGGCCGGGCCGCCGCCACCTATGACGAGCACGCCGATCTTCAGCTCGAGGCGGGCCAGGCCCTGGCCGAGCTGGTGCCGGATACGCTGCCACCCGGCCCGGCCGTGGACCTGGGCGCGGGCACGGCCCCGCTGGCCCGGGAGCTAAACCGCCGCTGGCCCGAGCGGCGCTGGCTGGCACTGGACATTGCCGAGCCCATGCTCCGCCAGGGTCTGGCCCGGCAGCGTCTGGGCCCGGGGTTCGCCCCCGTGGCGGCGGATCTGGAGGCATTGCCCCTGGCCGACGAGAGCCTGGCGCTGGTGTACTCGTGCTTTGCGTTGCAGTGGTGTGCCCGCCCGGCGGAGGTGGTAGCGCAGCTGGCGCGCGCATTGCGTCCCGGCGGCGCTCTGGCGGTGAGCGTGCCCGTGGCGGGCAGCCTGCACGAACTCCAGGCCAGCTGGGCGGAGGTGGATGCCGGGATTCACGTCAATGAACTGGCGGCACCGGAGACCTGGCAACAGGCGATGCAAACCGCCGGACTGCGCATCCGTGCATGGCAGCCGGAAACCCGTCAGCGGTATTATCCGGATGTGAAAGCCATTGCCCGCATGCTTCGCAACACGGGCGCGCACCGGGTGGACCGGCCGGGCGAAACCGGCCTCACCGGCCGGCGCCGCTTCCGCCAGCTGGTGGACGCCTATGAGCGCCGGCGCACCGAATCGGGATTGCCGCTAACCTGGAAGGTGCTGCACATGGTGGCGGAAAAGGAGGGAAAACCGTGAACGGACTGAGCGCACTGCGCGGCCGGTATTTCGTCACCGGCACCAACACCAATGTGGGCAAGACCTGGGTCAGTGTCCGGCTGCTGGAAACCGCCCGCGAGGCCGGGTTGTCCTGTTACGGCCTCAAGCCCATTGCCGCCGGCAGCGAGGACACGGACGACGGACTGCGCAACGAGGATGCTGACGCCCTGCTGGAAGCCGCGTCGGTGAAACTCGACTATGAACAGGTCAACCCGGTGGCCTTCCGCGAACCCGTAGCACCTCACATCCTGGCGCAACGTCAGGGCATGAACCTGACCGCCGAACGCCTCGCCGGCTATGTCAACGGCGCGCTCATGACACAGAAGGCGGATCTGGTACTGGTGGAAGGTGCCGGTGGCTGGTATGTCCCGATTAACGACCGTGAAACCCTGGCCGATCTGGCCCGGAGGCTGGAGCTGCCCGTGATCCTGGTAGTGGGCATGGAATTGGGCTGTCTCAATCATGCCCTGCTCACCGCCGAAGCCATCCGCCATGAAGGACTGGAACTGGCCGGCTGGATCGCCAACTTCCTGCACGGTGACATGAATGCCGGCGAGGAGAATTTCCGCACCCTGGAAGCCATGCTCTCCGCCCCCTGTCTGGGGCGCACCGGGGCTGATCCGGACGCATTCACCCCGGCTTGACGCCTTCCGCGTTTTCCTGCCCCCTTGTATTCAAAAAAAGGAGGCCATAATGAAAACCATCCTGCGTCAGAGCCTGATTCTGACTCTACCGCTTGTGCTGCTGGGCTGCGGCCGCGGCGAAGGCCCCCAAACCATGGAAGTTACCGCTTCCGCCTACACCATGGCCGAGGACGAAACCAAGAAGGGCAATGTGGGTCTGGCCGCCTGGGGTGATCAGCTCGAGCCGGGCATGAAGGCCATTGCCGTTTCCCGCGATCTGATCGACAAGGGTCTGGATCACATGACCGAAGTGAAGATCGAGGGGCTCGAAGGAACCTATATCGTGCGCGACAAGATGAACAAACGCTGGAAGAAGAAGATCGACATTTTCATGGGTAAGGACAAGCAGAAAGCCCGCGAATGGGGCAAGAAAACGGTCACCATTCACTGGACGAATCCGCCTGAGGGCGAGAAGTAGCAATTCGAAAGTGGCAAGGCGCAAGGGGCAAGGAGCAAGAAGTAAGGATGGGCGCCTTCGGCGCCCTTGCTTTTTTGTAGAAGGCCAGACCACCATCGGTACAATCTTTGAAGTTGGACTGGCTTGACAACCTCAGCAACCGAGACATTCTGTTTGCCCCTTGCCCCTTGCCCCTTGCCCCCTTCCCCGATGCCCCGTGCCCCGGGCCCCGGACCCCGAG
>CAZHGU010000132.1:3819-5036 GCA_964532105.1 uncultured Alcanivorax sp.
GCCCCTTGCCCCTTGCCCCTTAGAGTATCCCCGCGTCCAACCCCGCCGCCATATACATGCCGAGTTCTTCCGCCTGTTCAAGCCATTCCTCCTGCCAGGAGCCGTGGAAGAGCACGATTTCGTGGGACCAGGACCAGCTCAGGCCGGTGACGATGCTCTCTACCGCCCGGCGCGTGCCCGTGCCGTCCTGACCGGCGCGGATATAGAGTGCACAGGGCAGGCCCTGTTTTTCCTCGATCACGGAATAATAGGTGCGGTCGAAGAAGTCCTTGAGCGCGCCGCTCATGTAACCCAGGTTCTCGGTGGTGCCCATCACGATGGCGTCGCAGGCGAGCACGTCGTCCGGGCCGGCCTCCAGTGGCGGCTTCCAGATCGCGTCCACGTTCTCGATATCCTCGTTCGTGGCCCCGCGCATGACCGCGTCCTTGAGTCTTTCCGTATTGGGCGAGGGCGCGTGGGCCACTACCAGCAAGCGTTTCTGCTCGGCCATGCCAGATCTCCTTCGGGCGAAATGAAACGCCGTAGGAGCGGCCGCCCCGGCCGCGAACCATTCCAGAGGCTCTGGAAATATTCGCGACCGGGGCGGTCGCTCCTACGACCAAGGGCCAATGCGCCCAGCCTGCCGCAAGGATAGGTCAGCCGTGGGTGGCGGTGCCAGCCTCGTCTTCGGCACCGTCGCGTTCAATCAGCCAGTCGGCGATCTCGCCCCAGCTCGATGACGGCGCCTGGCTGCCGCCCAGAATGCCCATATGGCCGCCGGGTACTTCCATGGAATGCGTGTCCGTGCTTTGCACCTGTTGCAGCAGCCGCCGGGCGCACTCCGGGGTGACAATGGTGTCGTTGCGCCCGATGACTTCCAGAATGGGGGTGCGGATTGTGTCGAGTCCGGCGCTGGTATCGCGCATGGGCAATTGGCCATGCGCAAGCACGTTTTCCACCCAGAGATAATGAATGATGTCCTGAATCACACCGCCGGGATAGGCCACCATGTCGTCCAGAAAGGCGGCATTGGTGGCATGGTTGCGCACGAATTCGCGGTCGGCCAGGTTGCGGATCAGCTCCGCATAGCCGCGGGCCGTGCCCGCCGGGTTGATCAGCTTGAACGCCAGGCTGTTCATCCAGCCGGGCGAGCGGAAGGGCATCTTGGGCAGCCGGCGCACATTGAGCCCGGTGTATTTGCGCAGCATTTTTACCCGCCGGGCCAGGCGCCGGTACTG
>CAZHGU010000133.1:0-5001 GCA_964532105.1 uncultured Alcanivorax sp.
AAATCGATGCCGGGCTCGTAGGTTTCGAAGATGCGACCGCCCTGGGTCTCCGTCACGTCTTCGTTGAGGACGTTTTCGACCTCGGCGTTGAAGCTCAGGTTGTCACTCCAGCGGTAGTCGTAGTTAATGTCGACCGCGGTACGAGCCTGCTGGAAGACGTTGGGCTTTTCCCGGTCGACCGACGCCAGGCGTTCGCCGGTGAAGTTGACGGCCAGTGTCAGGTCGTGCGCCGAGGCTTCATAGCCGACCAGCAGGTTGACCAGCGTATCAGCCTGGCCCTGCAGCGCTCGCGTCTTGTCGTCAACGGTTACCCGGGAGTCGATCAGAGAGAAATTGCTCTGCAGGTACATCGGCTCGGTCCAGCCCCAAATTCCATCGGACCCCCCTGTGAGCGTCGGCAGATTCAACCGGCCGGTCGCCTCGAAACCCTGCACCGTCGCCTCCGCGGCGTTGGTCACGCGACGTATGGTCCCGGTCGCTGTCGGGATCAGCTCCTCTTCCAGGGCGTTGGTGTAATCCTTCGTGAAAAAGCCCAGGGCCACCAACTCACCCGGTGACGGGTACCACTCCCAGCGCGCGTCCAGCGAGTCGATCTCGGCCGGTTTCAATCCCGGGTTGCCCTGGAACTGTTCGTTGCTATCCGGGTCGCGGTAACGCACCCCGGCGCCGTCCGGATCGCCGCCGATCTCGTTCAGCGTGGGGCGCGAAATGGTGCTGCCGAACGCCAGACGGAGCTGCATCTTGTCTGCGAAGAACCAGGTCGCCGACAGCGAGGGCAACAGATTCGTCTCGTCGAAGCCGCTTACGGCCGGATCATCGGTGGTCGTCAGGCTCTCGACCTCGTAGTCCGCGCCTTCACGGCGCATCCCGATCACTAAACGCAGCGTCTCCAGCACGTCGATATCGCTTTTGAGGTAAGCGGCCTGAACATCAGCGGTGCCCTCGTAGAAATCCGTCTGATTGGAGTTGTCGCTCACCTCGACCGTGTCGCCGATATTATTCGGGGCGAGGATATCCTCGATGGGCGCACTCAAGTCGACCTGGTTGCCGTCCGCTCGCAGGCCAACCGCGCGCGTGCTGGATTCGCGGCTCTGACTGTAAACCGAGCCGCCGGCCGAGAGACCCACGGACAGCCAGTCGCCGTCGAACACGGTGCGCTCCAGATCCAGGCCCAGGCTCGTGATGTCGTCTTCGGTATTGATGAAGCTCCGCGTCGCGTCCTGACGGTCGGTAAGACGGAAAGGCTCATCCGCGTTGAGCGCCCGCGTGCGGCTATAGAAGCGCCGGTCCGGGTTGTCGCGTTCCGCCTTGGCAATCAGTGCACGCCAATCGACACTAACCGCCTCAAAGTCGTGCTCACCCAGTAGCTGCTCACCGAACATCTGGCGCTCATTCCAGTCGAGCGTCACGTTTTTGATCTCGAGCGACTCGCTGACCGTGCGCTCGCCGGTTCTCTGCTCCACGCGCTCGGTCGTTTTACGACTCAGGAAGGTATTGGAAGTGAGCTTGTGGTCGCCCCAATCGAAAGACGCCGCCAGAAAACCGCTCAGATCAATGTCGTGATCCGTGCGCTGCTCAAGCTGCGACTGCTCCAACCGCAGACCACCGTCACGAGTGGGTTGGCTAAACCGCTGCTCGGTCGTCTCGGTCTGGCGATATTCGCGGCTCCAGCCGAAGGTGCCGTTGATCCCGAAATCGGCACCGAGCGTCTCTGTCTTCGTGCCGCCGGCAATGGACAGGCCCTGGTCCAGGGGCAGTGTCTTCTTGTCTGCGGCCCAGATGTTGGGCATGCCTTTCGCACCTTCCACGGTGTCATCATCCGCGTTGCCCACGCCATCAAGCGCGCTCAGGCCCGCGGTAATCCCGCGGGTGCCGTCGTCGAGCCCGAGAACGTCACGGTCACCGCCGTCGTAGGTGAGCCCTTCCTCGCCGGTGCTGACGGTGTTGCCCCCCGTTGACGCCGAAATTTCAAAAAAGGGGTCATCCGGCTCGGCCACCGTGCGCAAATCGACCAGGCCGGCGCCAAAGGACCCCGGCTGCGAAGCATCGTAGCTCTTGGAGACGCTGACCCCGGACAGGATGCTCGTCGGGAACATATCGAGCGGTGCGATCTCCCGGATCGGATCCGGACTCGGCAGCGGCGAACCATTCAACGTGGCCTCGGTATAGCGCTCAGGCTGGCCTCGTATAGTGACGAACTTGCCGTCTTCGACCGACAGACCGGTCACACGCTGGAGTGCGCCGATGGCCTCCGAGTCGCCCGCGGCCGCCATCTGATCAGCGCCAATGAGATCGGAGACCTGGGACGAGTCCCGCTGAGTGCTCATAACCGAAGCCACACTGCCTTCCACATGAGGCGCGGAGACGGTGACATCGGCCAGGCGCAGCCCGGCCGGGGTGAGATCAATCTCCAGTTCCGCATCTTCGTCCGGCGTCACCTGGACCGCGCCACGGGTGCGCGTGGAATAGTCCGGATGCACCACGGACAGCTGATATTCGCCCGCCGGCAGTTCCGCGCCGAACCGGCCCTCTTCGTCCGTGGTCACGCGCGTGTCCACGCCGGCGAAATAGAGCTGGGCACCGCTTACGGGGCTCTGATCCTCAGCGGAGACCACCTGCCCGCTCAGCGAGCCGGTGGGCTGATCGGTATCGCCGGCGTCGGCCCGGGCTACGCCCTGCCGCGCGCCCTCGATATCGAAAGCGACTTCGCCGTCTTGCGAAGGTGGCAGATTGGCAATCACCTGAACGGGACGACCGGCCTGACTGCGCAGACTGAGTGTGCCCAGTTCCGAACCATCGCGGTATAGCCCGAGTTGCTGATCACCGGCGGGTATGGATGCGGACAGCGCGCCTTGCTGATTCGTCTCGCCCAGTGCCTCGCCATTGACGCGCAGTTCAATACCGCCCACGGGCAGACCACCACGGAAGGCCACCAGATCAAGGCGGCTTTCTTCCTGAGCGAGAAGGCCGCCGGAAAAACCGAGCAGCCAGATCAGACCCATCACCGAGAAAATGCGCAAGGTTTTTTTCAACATCCTGCCAGCTCCGGAAGAATTTACAGACATTGCCAGCTCGTCTCGCGGCATTTCTCCATGGCCTTGCGCAGTTCCGTGGCCTTGCGGAAGGTGTCGCTGTCCTGGATGGCGCTCAGCACCTGATCCGCGCGGTCATAATTACCCGCCTTGAACAGGGCATAGGCGAAGGCGTAGCGCAGATCGTCGTTGTCCAGCAGGCCCTGGCGGCGCAACGCGTCGCCCATGCCCGCCGCCCGGTCCCAGTGCTCCATGGCCACCAGAATGGCCAGGCGCTGGCGGTATTTCTTTTCCGGGTCGGGCACGGTGGTGTTGAGCATGAGCGCGCGGTACAGGCGCCCGGCCCGGCGCTGCAGCTCCGCCGCTTCCAGGCGCATGTCCGGGTGATACACCGAGGCCCGGGCAAAGACCTCGGCGGCCGCGCCCACCTTGTCCAGCCCCAGCCAGGTGTGCGCCAGCTCCACGGCAATGTCGCGTTCCCGGGGCCAGATCAGATGCGCGCGCTCGAGCAGGGTGAGCGCGGCCTGATGCTGCTCGCTCTGACGCAGGGCGCTGCCAATGGCCACATAGTCCTCGGGGCCGGCATCCGCCTTTTGCAGATACTGCCGGCCGTGATCCGCCGCCTGGCGATAAAAGCCCAGGTTGATGAGATAGAACACCTTGCGCCGGAGAAAACGGTGATCATCGGGAAAACGTTCCGCGCCGCGATTCAGCGCGGAAAAGGCGGCGGCGTATTCTTCCCGTTCCCAGTGCGCCTGAGCGCGCAGTGCATGCACCATGGCAATGGCCGCGCCGGTTTCGCCGGAGCGGTCCAGCGCCGTCAGCGCCTGTTCGTATTGCTCCAGGCCCATGTGGGCCTGGGCGAGATACAGGTGAACACGTTCGCGCTCCGTGCGGCGTTGCTTCTTCTGCTGCTCGTCGGCGGGCGGGTTCTTCTCGGCACGCCGATCATGGGCGTCCAGCGCCTGCCGGAGTGACTGGATGGCCTCTTCGTTGCGTTCACGGCGCAGATCCACCAGGCCCAGCAGAGTGTGATAACGCACCCGGTCCAGATCGTCCGCTTCGGTATCCACCTGATCCAGAGCCCGTTCGGCGCGGTCGTAATGCCCGTCCGCTACCAGGCGTGCCGCCAGCTGGAGATAGTCCACTTCCTCATTGCTCTGCCCCTGAACCGGGACCGGCTGAAGCAGGGCCAGGAACAGGGCCGAAAGCAGCAGCGTTCTCGCGCGCAGTGCCGAATTCATCAAACTAATCCAGTTCAAAACGAATCTTCTGACGAGCCCAGACCTTGACCGGCTCGCCCTGATACCGGGCTGGTTCAAAGCTCCAGTTCCGCGCCGCCCGCGTGGCCGCCTGCTCGAAAACGCCCTGAGGCTGCTGCTCCAGCACGCGTACGCGCTGAACCTGGCCCTGGTCGTCGATCAGCAGGCTGACGGTGACAAAGCCTTCCACGCCTTCGCGCTTGGCGCCGGAGGGATACTCCAGCTCCAGCTGCTCGGCGGGCCGGGGCGCGTCATCCACGGTTTCGTCCGTCATGACCAGATCCTCGTCGCCTTCGCCCTCGCCCGCCGCGGGATTGAGTTCATTGGCGTCCAGGCCGGGCACGGGAATGTCCACGCCGCCAATGGCGGAATCCAGCTCCGCCATGGGCGGCGGTGGCGGCGCCTCGGTCGGCTCGGGCTCGGGCTGTGGTTCCGGTTCCGGCACGGGTTCGGGTTGATCCGGCGGCGTGGCCACATCGAATTCCGACGGCTGCGCCCGATCGTCGTATTCGTTGCGGTCGGCGAATTCGTTGATACCGATCACCAGGGCCAGAATCAGGGTCGTACCCGTAACGGCGACGGCCGCACCCGCCAGGTTGTGTCGCACCAGCAGACCGCGCATCAGCCGCTACCCGCTTCCTGCTCGGTGGCGACGCCCACATCGGCGCCCGCCAGCCGGGCCTGATCCACCACTTCCACCAGACGCC
>CAZHGU010000134.1:0-4999 GCA_964532105.1 uncultured Alcanivorax sp.
TCAATCGCCTGTTCATCGGGCAGGTTGCGTTCCACCAGGTGCATGAAGAGTTCTTCCAGACGATTGGCCTTGTTGCGCATGCTGAGCACGCTGATGCCCTGATGCTCCAGCTCGATAAAGACCCGGTTCAGCGACTGCGATTTGGGCACGTCCACTTCCAGGGTTTCGGCATCGCGCAGCCGCACCGTGAAACCGTCTACGGCGGGCGCTTCGTTCAACGGCGCGGACACATCCAGAATAAAGGTCTCCACATGGAGCTTTTCCAGCAGGCTCTTCATGTCGGTGTTCTCGACAATGGTGCCGTGATCGATAATAGCAATGCGTCGACAGAGCTGCTCCGCTTCTTCCAGATAATGGGTGGTGAGGATAATGGTCTTGCCCTGTTCGTTGAGCCCGGTAAGGAATTCCCACATGGATCGGCGCAGCTCGATGTCGACGCCGGCGGTGGGCTCATCCAGAATCAGCAACTCGGGCTCGTGCACCAGCGCCCGCGCGATCATCAAGCGCCGTTTCATGCCGCCGGACAGCTCCCGGGAGGGCACATTGCGCTTGCCCCAGAGGCCCAGTTGCCGCAGATACTTTTCTGTACGCTCGCGCGCGATAGGCGCGGGAATACCGTAATAGCCGGCCTGAGCCACAAGGATGTTGTAGACCTTTTCGAACTGATTGAAGTTGAACTCCTGGGGCACCACGCCGATGCGTTTTTTCGCCAGGGGACGCTCACGGTCCAGATCATGGCCCAGAATCTCGACCCGGCCCCGGGTCTTGTTCACCAGGGAACTGATAATGCCGATGGTGGTGGACTTGCCGGCGCCATTGGGGCCGAGCAGCGCGAAGAATTCGCCCTCTTCCACGTCCAGATCAATGCCGCGCAGGGCATGGGTATTATCACCGTAGATCTTGGCCAGATCCCGGATGGCTAACGCTGTCACCTGGATTCTCCGATTCGCGAAAAATTGCGCATCCCGGGGGATGCGTTTGCTAGCAGGCTGTTGAGAAACCCGTTGCGTACTCAGACTTTCAGGCCACGCTGAGCATGCAAGGGGTTTTCAACAGCCTGCCAGGTTCAGGACACCAGAACATGCTCCAGCGGACGGCTCGCCGCCTCGCCGCGCCAGATCCAGTGCAGCTGATCGCCGGTGCGCCAGAGCCAGACCCCTTCCATCATCCAGGGCCAGTCGTCTTCCTCGATGCGCGCATGCTCGTGCAACCCGGCCACAAAGGCGGCCAGAATGGTGTCATGGGTGACATGCACCGCCAGCGAACCCGGCTCAGGCTCGTGTTCGAGCATGTGGCGTATCAACTGATCCCGGCCTTCGGCCGGACTCAGCACGCCGCGAATGCCTTCGCTGAGATGGTGATTGATGAAATCCACCGCCCCCAGCCGGAAAAAGGCCGGACCGGCTTCGTTGACATCCTGCACATAGCTGCCCGGTTCCACCAGCACCCGGGCCTCGTGTACCGCCAGTTCCTCGCGGACCAGTCCCTGAGCCCGGGCGCCACGTTGCATGGCCCGGGCGGTATCCATGCAGCGCGGCACCGGCGAGCTGGTGAAACGGCTTACGGGACGGTTCAGCCGCGCACCCCATTGCTCGGCCAGTGCCACGCCCTCCTCGGTCAGCTGCAGCCGGTAATCGGCAAAACCCGAGGTACTCGCCTCGCGCACGGAATGGCGGGTAAGCAGATGAACCGGCGGCTCCGCGGGCAGCCGGTCCAGCGCCGGTTCCAGTAAGGGATGCAGGCTGGCCATGGCCGCACAGTATACACGGCCCCGCCGGGCTTGCCGCCACCGGCCGGCGCGGCCTAGACTGTGACGTTGCGTCACAAAATGACTGGAACGTCAAATGGGCACCCGGGAACGTCGCGCGCGCGAATTCCAGCAACGCGAAAAACAGATGCTGGACCTGGCCACGGACCTGTTGCTGGAACAGGGCCGGGACGCGATCACCATGGAGCGCCTGGCGGAGAAATCCGAATACGCCAAGGGCACCCTCTACAAGCACTTTTCCTGCCGCGAGGATCTGCTCTGCGCGTTGACCACCCGGCGCATGGCCGAGATTTCCACCCTCCTGCTGCGCGCGCGGCAGTATCCCGGTACCAGCCGGGCCCGGCTGGTGGCGGCGCTGGTCGCCTATGAATTCTATGCCCATGCCCATCCCGAGGAGTTCCGGCTGCTGATCGCGCTGGTCAGCGGACCGCTGAGCGACCGGGCCAGTCCCGAACACTGGCAGCAGCTGGAGCAGGCCCAGGAACAGCTCTTTCAGGTATTGCGCGAACTCTTCGCCGAAGCACGCGAAGCGGGCGATCTGCCCGAGCTGCCCCTGGACCAGGACCCGCTCAGTTTCGGGCTCTGGAGTCTGGTCTTCGGCAGCTATGTGCTGGGCAACGCGGACCCGACCCTGTGCCGGCGCGCCGGCATTGCCTCGCTGGAGAGTCAGCTGCACGGGATGATGCATCTGGTGCTCGACGGCGCCGGCTGGCGTCCGCTATCCCATGAGTGCGACTACGAAGCGGTCACCAACGACATCCGAACCTTCCTGCGGGAACGGCTGCCCGAAACCGCCCAACCGGAGAAGGCATGAACGAAGCCCTGGCCGCCTGGTTCACCCGCCACCGGTTCTGGCTGGCCTTTGCCTCGCTCGTACTGGTTGCCGTCATGGGCTACGGCCTGCACCACAGTGAAATCCGCGCCGATTACAAGATCTATTTCGATGACGACAATCCCTACCTCCAGGCCAACGAATACCTGGACGACACCTTTACCAGCTCGGAAAACATCGCCTTTCTGATCAACCCGCAAAAAGGCGATGTCTTCACGCGCAAAACCCTGACCGCCATTCAGGAGCTCACCGAAGCGGGCTGGCGCATGCCCTATGCCTCGCGGGTGGATTCCATCACCAACCACCAGCATACCCATGCCCAGGGCGATCAGCTCACGGTGGAACCGCTCTTCGAGAACCCGGCGGAGATGAGCCGGGAGAAAATCGCCGAATGCCGCAAGGTGGCGCTGACCGAACCCCTGTTGAAGAACAACCTGGTGGGCGCGGACGGCGAAGCCACCATGGTCAGTGTGCGCGTCATCCTGCCCGAGGAGGAAGGCAACGAGGAACGCACCGCCAGACTGGTCGACGAGGGGCGCCAGCTACGCGCGGAATTCGAGCAGAAGTATCCGCATCTCGAGATCCTGCTCTTCGGCCAGCAGACCATCAACAACACCTTCAACGAGATGACGGTGCACGACGCCACCGTGCTCACCCCCATCATGTTCGCGCTGCTGTTCGCGGCCCTGCTGGCGTTGTTCATGGTGGTGGGTGCGCGCGGCGGCACGGCCCTGGCCATGGCCGGGGCCACCATGCTCGTGATCGGATTGAGCAGCCTGGCGGCCATGGGCGCGGGCGGCTGGCTGGGCATTTCGCTCAATGCCGCCACCGCGGTGGCGCCCACCATCATCCTCACCATTGCCGTGGCCGACTGTGTACACATCCTCTTTGCCTGGCTGCATGCCCGGGGCACCGGCATCGAGCGCGTCGCGGCGGTGCGCGAAAGCCTGGACATCAACCTGCAGCCGGTCTTTCTCACCAGCCTGACCACCGCCATCGGCTTTCTGGCGCTGAACTTCAGCGATACGCCGCCCATGCGCAACCTGGGCACCCTGACCGCCATCGGCGTGGCCATCGCCCTGCTGCTGTCCTTCACCCTGCTGCCCGCACTGGCCTCGGTGATCCCCGGTCATGCCCGCGGCCGGGGCGGCGCGGCTACCAGCGGCGCCATGCGCCGGCTGGCCAACGAGATCATCACGCGGCGCCGGCTCTATTTCTGGGGTGCGCTGGTGTTCGCGGCCGTGTCATTAACGGGCATACCGCGCAACGAACTCAACGACAGCCCCCAGACCTATTTCGACGACAGCGTGGAATTCCCGCAGGCATCGCGTTTCTATGAAGAACAGATCGGCGGTTTCGACCGCATCAGTTTCGCGCTGGACAGCAACGAGACCAACGGCATCAATGATCCCGCCTTCCTGAACAAGGTGGAGCGGTTCGTGAACTGGCTGGAGCAGCAGCCGGGTGTGGTCCACATCAACAGCTACACCCATGTCATCAAGCGGCTGAACCGGAACATGCATGCCGACCGGCAGGACTGGTATCGCATTCCCGACAGCCGCCAGCTCGCCGCCCAGTATCTGCTGCTCTACGAGCTCTCCCTGCCCCAGGGACTGGATCTGCACACCATGATCGATCAGGACAAGTCGGCGCTGCGCATCGATATCCGGCTGCGCGACAAAGCGCCCCAGGAAGTCATTGCCGCCGAAGAGCACTACAGCCAGTGGCTCGCCGACAATATTCCCGAGGTCGACGCGACCCCGGGCTCCTCCACCTCGATCATGTTCGCGCACATGGGCCAGCGCAATATCAATTCCATGTTCACCGGCAACGCCGTGGCCGTGATCCTGATCATGCTAGTGCTGATGCTGGCACTACGCTCCTGGAAGCTGGGCCTGTTGAGCGTGCTGCCCAACGCCATCCCGGCCCTGATCACCATCGGCCTCTGGGGCCATTTCCACGGCCAGGTGAACATGGCCGTGGCGCTGATCTTTGTGGTGAGCCTGGGCATTGTGGTGGATGACACCGTGCACTTTCTCAGCAAGTACCTGCGTGCCCGGCGCACCAAGGGCTATGAGCCGGACGAGGCTATCCGCTATGCCTTCGATACCGTGGGCAATGCCCTGGTCATTACCACTGTGGTGTTGACCGCCGGCTTCCTGGTCCTGACCGCTTCGCTTTTCCAGGTGAACGCCATCATGGGCATGCTGGTCGCCATCACCATTGTGGTGGCGCTGGTGTTCGACTTCGCCTTCCTGCCCGGTTTGCTGATGTGGCTGGACCGCAAGCGAAAAACCTCCTAGCCTCGATACCATCTTCCGGCTATACGGCTTGAAGCGACACTATGCGCCCGTTTGCTTTCATTCTGGCTTCCGGCCTCGTTTTCTGCATGCTGACAA
>CAZHGU010000135.1:0-4985 GCA_964532105.1 uncultured Alcanivorax sp.
GGACGCGGACCATCTGCTGGCGGACCCGCTGGATCAGGCACGGGCCTGGGTGGATGAAGCCATAGCGGCCGAACTGCCGCTGCCCAATGCCATGACCCTGGCAACGGCCACGGCGGACGGGCGGCCGTCATCACGCACCGTGCTGCTCAAGGAAATCGACGCGCACGGGCTGATCTTTTTCACCCACTACGACAGCCGCAAGGGCGTCGAGATCGCGGCCAACCCGGCCGTGGCCGTGACGCTGTTCTGGCAGCCCTTTTCCCGGCAGATCACGGTGACCGGCCACGCGGAACCGATTGACGTCGAAACCTCGCGCGCCTATTTCGCCTCCCGTCCCCGGGGCAGTCAGCTCAGCGCCGCCGTCTCGCCCCAGAGCCAACCCATGGATCGCACCGCATTGATTGAACACATTGTCCGCCTGGAAGAAGAACTCGACGGCGGCGAGGTACCCATGCCCGAGCAATGGGGCGGCTACCGCATCCGCCCGGACGAAATCCAGTTCTGGCACGGCCGGCCCGACCGCCTTCATGACCGCTTCCGCTACCTGCCGGACGGCGAGGGCGGCTGGCGCATTGAGCGCCTCGCCCCGTGAAGGGGAAAGATCAGTGTTTCCTTGAGCCCGGGATAACCACAGAGGACCCAGAGAGGCATAGAGGCAGCAAAGCCCCACCTCTGTGCTCTCTGTGGTTGAAATCAACGTCGGTAAGCCAGCTCCGGGTTTCGAATCAACCACAGAGGCTGCAGAAAGCAAAAAGGTTGATCAGACTCTGGAACCCCCTCCTTATTCTCTCCCTTGAGAGAAGCCGAAATAAAACCACAGAGATCACAGAGAATGCACAGACTCACCTCTGTGCTTTCTGTGGTTGCTCCGGACCCTTTTCCCCGCGAGGGAAAGATCAGCGGTTCCTTTTCCAAAGAGCCGCTCTGGCAAGAGCTCCTGGCGGTAGAGCGAGATCCCTGGTTTCCCTAACGATGCAGGTGTTGTAGAACGTCCAGCATCCGATTGGCGAAGCCCCATTCGTTGTCATACCAGCTGATCACCTTCACCTGACGGCCGATGGCGCGCAGCTGGGGCAGATCCACAATGCTGGATTCGGGCCGATGGTTGTAGTCGATGGACACCAGCGGCTCGTCGTTGACCGCCAGGACCCCTTGAAGCGATGTCTCCGCCGCCCGGCCGAGGGTTTGTTTCATGTCCTCGACATCCACCTCGCGTTGCAGCAACGCGTGCAAGTCCACCATGGACACATTGGCCGTGGGCACGCGCACCGCCATGCCGTCCAGCCGGCCGTGCAGATGGGGCAGCACCTGACCCACCGCCTGAGCGGCGCCCGTGCTGGTGGGAATCATGTTCTGGCCGGCCGAGCGGGCCCGGTAGAGATCCTTGTGGGGCTGGTCCAGCAGGGGCTGGTCATTGGTATAGGCGTGAATGGTGGTCATCTGCCCCTGCTCGAAACCGAAGGCATCGTCGAGCGCCTTGACCACAGGTGCGAGACAGTTGGTGGTGCAGCTGGCGTTGGAGATCACCTGATCCGCGTCGGTAATGTCCGTGTGATTGATGCCGTAGACCACGGTGCGGTCCGCGTCGTCCACCGGATGGCTGGCCAGTACCCGCCCGGCGCCCGCGCCCAGATGCCGGGCCAGGGCCTCGCGCTTCTTGAACAGCCCCGTGCATTCGAGCACCACGTCCACCTTGAGGGTGTGCCAGGGGAGCTGGTCCAGCTCGGGCTGGGCCAGCAGGGCGATGGATTGCTCGCCCACCTTCATGTGATCCCCGTCGCGCTCCACCGGCGTCATGAAGGGGCCATGAGTGCTGTCATGGCGGGTCAGGTGCGTGAGCACGTCGAAATCGGCCAGGTCATTGATGGCCACCACCTGAATGCGGTCCGCCAGGCCCTGCTCGTGAATGGCCCGGACCAGGCAGCGGCCGATACGGCCATAGCCGTTGATAGCGATGCGGATCATGGAAAGCCCCTTTTTGTTGCACGGGTTTTTCAACAGCCTGCCAAGGGTAGTGTAGGGGGTGAATGCCCGGCGGGCCATGGGCCATCGCTCCCATTGCGGGGAAACAAGGTGTTAAGCTTGAAACCTGCATACTGAATAACAACAGCGGCGGGAACGCCGTTGATACAAGGCTCCGTAACAAGGAGCCTCCGGGAAGGCGTGATGCATCCGCACACCGGCACTCCGGGGCCGTTTGCCCGAGGGCCTTAGCGCGGATGCATCGCGGGGGGAGCCAGGATCTCGAACATGCAGACCAGCAATGTACTCTTTGACGTACTGCTCTACGGCACTGTCATCAGTGCCCTGAGCGTGGCGGCGCTGTTCGTGCATTTCTACCGGCGCGAACGCCGCCTGGCCTATCTGGTCTGGTCCCTCGCTTTTGTTGCCGCCGCCCTTCGCTATGCCGCCCCCATTGCGGCCATGGCGGAGGTGAGCCGGATGCCGCTTCTGGTGCATTACCTGGCCGCGCTGCGGGGGCTGCTCATGCTCTGGGGCGTGGCCCTCTATCTGCGCATCCGGGTGGCGCCGGCCTGGGCGCTGGTTCTGCTGGCACCGGCGGTCTGGGTGGGCCTGGGCGAATCCCGGGGCTGGTCCTTTGAACTCACGGCACTGCTGCCGTCCCTGATGGGCAGCGCCGGTTATCTGGCGCTGGGGCTGTGTTTTCTCTTCAATCAGCCGGATTACCGCTGGAACGGCCACCGCTGGTTCGCCGCGGCCGTGCTGCTGGAAGCCGTGCATATTCTCGACTATCCCTTCCTGCGGGATACGCCGGTGGCGCCCTGGGGCTTTGCCATGGCCCAGGTGTTTCATTATCTGATGGCCGCGGCGCTGCTGGTGATCTGGGTGCGGCGCGAACAGCACCGTGCCCTGACCGCCTTTCAGACCCAGGAACGCGCGTTGCGCCGCGTGCTGCGCAGCCGCCGGCGCGTCATCGAGATGCGCGAATGGGTCGAGACCCTGATGCAGCAGATCTCGGACGGAGTCATCACCTGTGACCGTTCCGGCACCATTACCGCTTTCAATCAGGGCGCGGAGCGGATTTTCGGTTATCGTTCGGATGAAGTGGTGGGCTGTACGCTGGATCGATTACTGCCCGCGTCCGGAGAAGACACGGAGAGTCTGATCGAACTGGCGAGTCGGAGCCGCGACGGCGGTATCCGACCGCGGGAGGTTCAGGCGCGGGCCCGGGACCAGCGGGCACTGGCCGTTGAGGTGTCGCTGTCCGAACTGGAAGTGGCGGCCAATGAAGCCTATGTAGCGATCCTGCGCGATGTATCCGAGCGCAAGTACCAGGAAGAGCGCCTCAATCATCTGGCGGATCATGACGGCCTGACCGGTCTGCTCAACCGGCGGGCGCTGGAGGCGCGCCTGGCCGAACGCCTGCCCGAAGTCCGGGAAGGACTGCTGGTGTTCCTGGATCTGGATGATTTCAAGCTGATCAATGATTCGCTCGGCCACGAGGCCGGTGACGCGGCGTTGCAGGCACTGGCCGAGCGCCTCGGCGCACGTTCCGGCGAACACAGTCTGGTCAGCCGTCACAGCGGCGACGAATTCGTCATTTTCCGGGAACTGGAACCGGATCTGGATGTGGAGGCCTGGCTGGAATCGCTGGTGGAAGCGCTGCGGCATCCCATCGCCTGCCGGGATCTGGAGGTCATGCTCTCGGGCAGTATGGGCGTGGCCCGCTTTCCCGATCAGGGCGCGGATGTGGCCGATCTGATCCGCAACGCGGATCTGGCCATGTACGAAGCCAAGCGCAAGGGCAAGAACCAGTTCGCCTTCTTTCGCTCGGAACTGCTCCGGGATCTGAACCGCACGGCGGATATCGCCACCCGTCTGAAAAAACTGAATCCGGACCGGGAGATGTTCGCCGTCTTTCAACCGCGCATGGAGCTGCGCGGGCGGCGTCTGATGGGCGCGGAGGTGCTATTGCGTTGGTGTACGCCGGAAGGCGAGTGGATTCCGCCGGATCGCTTCATTCCCGTGGCCGAAGAAACCGGGCAGATCCTGCGTATCGGTTACTGGATCATGGAACAGAGTTGCCGCTATCTCGCCGAATGGATGTATTGCGGTGAACCCCTGGTGCTGTCCATTAACCTGTCCGCGCGCCAGCTTTTCGATCAGCATCTGGTGGACCGGATCGAGACCATCCGGCAGCGCTACGGGCTGTCTCCCGCCCAGCTGGAATTCGAGATCACGGAAAGCTCGGCCATGCAGGATCTCGATTATGCCGTGCAGGTACTGGGGCGCTTGCGTGCCCTGGGCTACGGGCTCTCCCTGGATGATTTCGGCACCGGGTTCTCGTCGCTGTCGCACTTGCGCAAGTTGCCGGTGGATACCATCAAGATCGACCGCAGCTTTGTGCAGGACATGGTGCAGAACAAGCAGGCCCGGGTCATGGTGGCCTCCATTATTGAACTGGTAAGCAACCTGGACATGTTCGTGCTGGCCGAAGGCGTGGAAACCCTGGAGCAGCTCCAGCTGCTGGATTCGCTGGGTTGCGATCAGGTGCAGGGGTATTACGTGGCTCGCCCCGTGCAGGGTGCATCCTTCGGCACGGAGATCGTGGAGGGTTGGCAACAGGTCCGGGCAGCATTGTGACGCCGGTGGTCTCTGTTGCATTCGACCGGCCCTTTCGCCACAATGCCGCCTCTCCCACGGGGAGCGTAATGGCAGTCCCGTCGGTCCCCCCGCAACAATAAGCTGTGAATCCCGCCAGGCCCGGAAGGGAGCAACGGTAGCAGTGGATTTGGGTGCCGGGGTGCGGCTGGCGGGACTGTCTCCAATCCCGTCCCCTCAGAACCCGCTACATCCCCTTACAGGTGAAACAGGCCCGTTTTCGACCTGATTTTGAGCTGAACAAAGCCATCTATGGGTGAATCAACCCCCGGGAACCTCTGGTTCACTCATAGATGGCTTTGCCATCGCCCATTTTCGTCTGTCGCAAGGCGCGCCGACGCCGCCGTACTGCCTGTACGGGT
>CAZHGU010000136.1:0-4902 GCA_964532105.1 uncultured Alcanivorax sp.
TTAATCCAAGTATCCAGCATCAGCCGGGTTTGATCCGCCACTTTGGCGAAATGGTAGCCCAGATAGTTTTCCAGATCGAAAGGCGCCAGCGGCGGCAGACTCTTGAGCAATCCCCGATAGATGCCGGTGCGCGGCGGTCGCTGAAACCAGCGCACCCGGGTGCCGAGGTAGGCCGCACTGATGGCCATGGCCTCGCGCGCGGCGCCGGCGGCGGTATCCAGATGCGGACTCCGGCGCAGGCGCTCCAGCGACCACTGTTCCCTTTCCAGTGCGGCCATGAGCGTGATTACCACCGCGGATAAACGCGCCGCCAGCCAGGGCAGATCCCGGCTGCGGGTGGCGGACAGACCACCGTTTTTCAGCAGGGTCGCGGCTCTGTTTCCCGCCGGGGTTTTTTCCAGCGTGGCCGCGCGTGGCGGCAGCCAGTAGGCGATACCCTCGGCCGGCCGGGTTTCGCCGGGCAGGGGCGCCTGATAGCTGACGAACCCGATCAGGCCCATGCTCACGGGCCGCTCCAGCCGTTGTTCCAGGCGTGCGCGGTCGTCCAGATCCGGCGTCCAGTTGATCAGTTCAACGCCGGGGCCAAGCTTGTCCAGCTCCTGCTTCAGCCAGTCCGAGTCCAGGGCCGTGGAGGGCAGACAGAACCAGCACTGGTCCCACTCGCCCTGAACCTCGGCACTGGTGTCCAGCATCTGGTGCACGGTGGTGGGGCGGCCGGTCAGATGGAGCTGGTGCAGCGCCCGGGGCATGCGCGCATTGGGGCTGTCCGGATTGCGCACCAGAAAGCGTACGCGCGCGCCGGCCCGCGTAAGATGTTCGCCAAAGACAGCGCCCACGGCGCCGCTGCCCACAATCAGGATACGGGGTCCCTCGTGTTTCATCCTTGCCTCGATCTGTTCCCGTCAGCATCGGCTGTCCGGTAATCCAGTTTGTTTTCGTATAATATGTATAGCATTAAAGTACTAAAAATACGGGTTTAACGCTAACTCGATTTACTGAAGTCAAACTGATCTCATTCTGGTGCGCCAAGAGGGTGCTTGAAGCTTATTCAGACCCGATCCCGACGACAAGGGGCACCGGCTCCGGATTGCCGCCGGGGCTTCGGCGTTCTATTCTGGGAACAAAGACCAGTGGGAGAACCAGGCATGGCTGACGAGGCCCGCTACAACATCGTTTTTCGCGGGGAGCTGGTTTCGGGGGCGGACCCGGATCAGGTGCGGCGGAATCTGGCGCAGTTGTTCAAGATGGAACTCGAGCGGGTGGAGAAGCTTTTCGCCGGCAAGCCCGTGGTGCTCAAGAAGGAAGCGGATCAGGCGACGGCCATGAAGATGCGCGCGGCGCTCAAGAAGGCGGGTGCCGAGTGCGAAATGAAGCCCGTGGACGAGGAAGAAGCCCCGGCACAGGAGCAACCCTCGACGCCTGAAGGTGGGTCGGACACGACTGCGGCGCCGGAGCCGCAGGCTTCGGACTCCGGAGCAACGACCGGCGAAGCGCAGCCGGAGGCGACGCCGGCTTCTTCCGGGGCCGGCGTTGCCATGGAGGACAAGCCGGAGAATCTGGAAACCGTCGGCACCATCCGTACCGGCGGTACCGGTTTCAGCTCCGAATTCGAGGTGGCGCCGGTGGGGGCCGAGCTGGAACAGGCCGACTCCGACGAGGAGCCGGTGAATCCGGACATCAGTCATCTGTCGCTGTCGCCGCCGGGTACGGACCTGGAACAGCTACAGGATCAGGAGGAAGTGGAAGTGCCGGATATCAGCCATCTCAAGGTGGTGGACGAATAGCCCGGATTCTGTCGGGAAGCAGGGCTGAGGGCTTATTCCGCCTCCTCCAGCCCCCGCATGGACAGAAACAGCTCGTCCACCAGGGCGGGAATGGATGAGGCCATCTGGCGGACCAGTTGCTCCTGTTGCCAGAGTTCATCCAGCTCGGGATCATCGTCCAGCCCGGAGATCAGCACAAAGGGCAGCAAGCGCTCCGCTCCTTCATCCTCGGCGTCCGGCCAGTCGTCACGGCTTGCCAGGACGCCCGCCATGAAACCCGTACACCAGCTCGCCAGATCCCGGCCTTCGTTATCCTCGTGCGGGTCCAGACGGCAGGGCAGCTGTACGCCGTCGCCGCCGCCCAGGCGTGCGGCCAGGCGTTCGCGCTCATTCCGGAGCAGCTCGATCAACCCGTCCGGGACGGTGACCGATTCCGCCGCAATCTGCTCGGGCCAGTGCTCGGGCGGGTCCGGATGCACGGCCATGGCGCACAGCAGGCCGTGGGCTTCCACGGATGTGAAAAAGCGTTCGTCATCCTGAAGTTCTTCCCGCAGACGGTCGAAACCGGCGGTGTGGTCGGGCAGGGTCATGGCATCCTCGTCACGGTAGCAGCGTCATGGTAGCAGGCCGGGGGCGCAACGGCACGACTGGCTCACGTATTCGAGGCAACCGCGTCCTCCGGATGGAAGACCACCTGGTTCCGGCCCGCCGACTTGGTCTGGTAGAGCGCCTGATCGGCACGCTCGATCACGGTGTCGACGCTGTCGTCCGGGCGGCCGGCGGACAGGCCGACGCATAGCGTAACCGGCGTACCGTCGGGCGTCGCCCGGGGGGATTGTTCGGCGAAAGCGTGCCGCAGCCGCTCGGCTACACCCTGGATATCCGAATGCCGGCCCTGGGTAAACAGCACCACGAATTCCTCGCCGCCGTAACGCGCCAGCAGATCCGACTCGCGCAACACGCTTCGCGCACAGTCGGCGAACAGGCACAGGATGTCATCACCGATCCCGTGGCCATGGGTGTCGTTGATCTGCTTGAAATGATCCAGATCGACCATCCCGATGAAAAAGTGGTGTTGTCCGCGGCGGATACGCGCGAGTTCCTCTTCCAGGCGTTCGTCGAAATAGCGTCGGTTGTAGAGCCGGGTGAGCGGATCCCGGATGGCCAGTTCTTCCAGACGGTGCAGCGCGTTCTGCAACTGCCGGTTGGTTTCTTCCAGATCCGAGCGCTGGCGGCGCACGCGTGCGCGCAGGTTGCTGATATGGCCGCCCACATAGACGAACCAGATCAGGCCCAGCGCCAGAATGGCGAATCGGCCCAGCGTGGCTCCGGTCAGCAGCTCCCGGGGCGCGAGATACCATTCATAGAACACCATACCGAGATAGCAGGCGAGCACCACCAGTGACATCAGGATCATCTGCAGTCGGGACAGGGCAAAAACGCCGAAGAGCATGACCATGAAATAGATGGTCAGGAGCGCGCCCTGCAGTTCCCGGCTGTAATGGACCAGCATCGTGGTCAGCACAATGCCCAGGATCATCTGCGCCAGGGTGAGTGCCGGATCCTTCCAGCGTGTGCTGTAGCCGCTGCGGATCAGCACGAAGAAAACGGCATTGATAATCAGGATGACGCCGAACAGCGGGACATGAGGAATATCGGGCGCGAAGAGCTGCAGCCGTACACCCGCCGCCGTACCGGCCCAGACGAAGATGTAGGAATAGACCGCCATGAACAGGCGGCGCAGACGCAGCGCGGTGGCGGGATCATCCCGGGGGACAAGAGGTTGCATGAAACCGGGGTCCGTCCGTGCCATGGAGACAGTATGGAACTCTACGCGGCTTATGTCTGCGGCAGCAAAGACACCCGGGACGGACTTGAGGGCCAGCGGGGGCTGTGTCAGTATCGCAAAAAATCAAACGAGCGTTTAATCGGCAAGCGCCGCCACCAGGTGGAGACCCCTTCATGGATCAGGACGCCCCCTTTGATCTCTCACTGACCGAGGAACAGCGCATTACGCGCGAAAGCATGCAGCGCTATGCCCGGGATGTGCTGCGCGAACAGGCCCGGGAGGCGGACGAGGCGGGCGCCACACCGTCCGATTTTCTCGGGCGCGCCGCCGAGCTGGGTCTGACCCTGCTGCCCATTCCGGAAGCCGCCGGCGGCGCCGGCATGGAGCGCTCGCCGGTGGCCAACATGCTCAACATCGAGGACCTGGCCTGGGGTGATTTCTCCCTGGCGCTGGCCATGGTCACGCCCCGGGCCTTTGTGAATGCGGTGCTGGATTCCGGTACGGAAGAACAGCAGCAGCGTTTCCTGGAACCGCTGGCGCGCGAGGAGTTCGTCCCGGCGACGGTGGCGCTGATGGAAGGCACCGCGACCTTTGAGCCGTCGCAGTTGAGCACGCGGGCCCGCAAGACCGGCTCGGGCTATCAGATCGACGGGGAAAAGCGGCTGGTGCCGCTGGGGGCTTCGGCCGAGCAGATGCTGGTGATTGCCGATCTCGAAGGCGAGGGGCCGGCGGCCTTCGTAGTGGAGCAGGGCAGCGCCGGGTTGAGTGCTGAAGGGCAATCCCATATGGGACTGCGCGCACTGGAAACAGCGACGGTCCGGCTGGACGGTGTGACCGTGGCGGAAGATCATCGTCTGCCGCACTTTGACCTGCAGCGGCTGGTGGATCTCGCCCGGATCGGCACCTGTGCCCTGGCCGTGGGTTCCTGTCAGGGCGTGCTCGACTATGTCACCCCCTGGGTGAAGGACCGCAAGGCCTTTGGCGAGCCCATCGCGTACCGCCAGTCCGTGGCCTTCATGGTCGCCAATATCAACATCGAACTGGAGGCCATGCGGTTGCTGACCTGGCGTGCGGCCAGCCGGGCCGAACAGGGACTGGACTTTCACCGCGAGGCCTATCTGGCCCGGGTGTGCTGTGCCGAGAAGGCCATGGAAATCGGCACCAACGGGGTGCAGCTTCTGGGCGGCCACGGCTTTATCCGGGACAACCCGGTGGAAATGTGGTACCGGAACCTCCGCTCGGTGGGCCTGCTGGAAGGCACCGCCGTCATTTGAGATCGGAGAAGAACATGATCAATCTGGAATTGCCGCAAAAGCTGCGGAACACACAGCAGATGACCCACCAGCTGGC
>CAZHGU010000137.1:0-4898 GCA_964532105.1 uncultured Alcanivorax sp.
GGGCGCCGCTCTTGCCCCAGGGCCGCAGGCGCATATCCACGCGAAAGACGAGCCCGGCAGCCGTAGTCTGATCCAGCACCCGGATCAGGCGCTGACCCAGGCGGGTGAAGAACTGATGGTTGGTCATCTCCCGGCGCCCGCCCCGGGTTTCGCCTTCGTGCTCATAGGCGAAGATGAGATCAATGTCCGAGGACAGGTTCAGCTCGCGCGCACCCAGCTTGCCCAGCGCCAGCACCACCATATGCACCGGCTCGCCGTCGTCGTCCACGGGTGTGCCGTCCTCGGCGCAGGCGTATTCATGAAGCCAGCCCAGGGCGGCATCCACCAGCAGATCCGCCAGCTGACTCAGCTCGGCCACGGTGGTGTGGTAATCGGCAATACCGGTGAGATCCCGCCAGATCAGGCGCACCATCTGGAAATGACGCAGCTCGCGCAGCTTGTGCTGGACCTCCGCTTCGGCGTCCAGCGCCGCCAGGGCGGCGTCCAGATCCGCGCGCAGGGTTTCGGCGTCCAGAGGCGCGCGGACGCGGGCCTCGGTCAACCAGTCCGCCAGTCCCGACCACCGGGCAAGCTGTTCAGCCACATAGTCACTGCCCGCCAGCACGCGCGGCAGGTCGGGCAGCAACTTTGCGTCCAGCTTCGCGGGCACGTCCTGTTCGGTCAGGGAGTCCCAGTGATGGCGCACCGTGGCGTGCAGGGCCTCGGGCAGCCCGGAGAGATCGGGTTCAGTCATGGGCGCGTATTCTCAACGGCTTCCACCCGGAATGCCAATCCCTGCCGGGCCTGAATTTCCACCTCGGTGCCGGCGGGCAGGTCCGGGCCCGTGACCGGCCAGCGGCGGCCGTCCAGCCAGAGTTTGCCCCGGCCGCGGCGCACCGGCTTGTCCAGCCGGGCGCGGCGGCCCACCAGTGCCTCCGGCAGATGGCGCGGCGCGCGCAGATCCCGCCACCACCAGCCGAACAGGAAAAGGGGCAACAGCGCAGCCGCCATCCACAGCTGGACCAGCCAGCCGGTATGCAGGCCCGCCAGGGGAAGCAACAACTGGGCCAGGCCCACGGTGAGCGCGGTGAGCCCCAGCCACATGGGCAGGCTGTTGCGGGTCAGCCCGTCCACCACCAGGAACAGCAGCCCGAGCATGAACCAGTGATGATAATCCAGGGAATAGAGCAGCGCGGTCATTCAGGACGATTTCATCAGCACATCCTGAATGGGCGTGACCCGCAGCACTTCCTCGATGGTGGTCAGCCCGCGCGCCACCTTGAGCGCGCCGCTGATGCGCAGCGGCTTCATGCCCTGCTTGACCGCCGCCCGGGTCAGATCCTCCAGGCTCGCCTGATCATGGATCAGGCTCTTGATTTCGTTATCCATGGGCAGGGTTTCATACACGCCCATGCGGCCCTTGTAGCCGGTGTTGCGGCATTCCAGGCAGCCCACGGGCTGGCAGACCGTCTCCGGCGGTTTCATGCGGAAGGGGCGCACCAGATCCTGCCAGGCCTCCTTGTCCACGGGCACTTCCTCCTTGCATTCCGGACAGAGGGTACGCACCAGCCGTTGCGCCATGATGCCGATGACCGTGGAGGTCACCAGATAATGGGGCACGCCCAGATCCAGCAGGCGCGTCACCGAAGACGGAGCATCATTGGTGTGCAGGGTGGACAGCACCAGGTGGCCGGTCAGTGCCGCCTGCACCGCCATTTCCGCCGTGGCCAGATCCCGGATCTCGCCGATCATGATGATGTCCGGATCCTGGCGGAGCATGGATTTCACGCCGTCGGCAAAGCCCAGTTCGATGTTGTCGCGCACCTGCATCTGGTTGAACGACGGCTCCACCATCTCGATGGGATCCTCGATGGTGCAGACATTCACCTCGGAGGTGGCCAGCGCCTTGAGGGTGGAATACAGGGTGGTGGTCTTGCCCGAGCCGGTGGGGCCGGTGACAAAGACAATGCCGTGCGTGTTGGCCGTCATGCGCCGCCAGGTTTCGCGGTCCTCGGCGGTAAAGCCCAGTTCCTCGAAACCGCGTACCAGCACGTCCGGATCAAAGATCCGCAGCACCATCTTCTCGCCGAAGGCGGTGGGCAGGGTGGAAATGCGCAGCTCGATTTCCTCGCCGTCCGGCGACTGGGTTTTCAGGCGGCCGTCCTGGGGCTTGCGCTTTTCCGCCACATTGAGCCGGCTGAGAATCTTCAGACGGCTGGTCACCGCCGTCATGATGGTGGCGGGCAGTTCATAGACGTCGTGGAGCACGCCGTCGATGCGAAACCGCATCTTGCCCATGTCCCGGCGCGGCTCCAGATGGATGTCGCTGGCGCGCTGGGCAAAGGCGTACTGCAGGATCCAGTCCACGATATGAACAATGTGCTGATCGTCGGCGTCGGGCGTCGTCTCCGCGCCGCCCAGGCGCAGCAATTGCTCGAAATCCGTGACGCTGCTGCCCTTCTGCCCGCTCTCGGCCTTGGCACCGGCGATGGACTTGCTCAGGTTGTAGAACTCCACCCGGTAGCGGCGCAGCTGGTCCGGATTGGAGAACACTACCTTGATTTCGCGCTCCCCCAGCGCCTGCCTGAGGTGGGTTTCCCATTCACGCTGGAAGGGCTGGTCACAGGCCACCACCACCTGATCCCGGCTGACCTCCACGGCGAGAATGCCGTGGCGCTGGGAGAAGGCGTAGGACATGACGGTGGTGACCTGATCCACCTGCACCTTGAGCGGATCAATATCGTAGACCTCGAGCCCGGCCTTGTCGGCCAGCCACCCGGTGAGGAAATCCGTATCCAGCACACGGCCGCTGCCGGACTGATCGCTCAGGCGGTACTTGGCCACCACCTGGATGGGATGCCAGTTGACTTCCTTCTTCTCGCGGGGGGTGGTGGAAATGATGTTGTAGTCCTCGCGGGAGACGCGGCCCTCATCAAAGAGCTCGCGCATGACCCAGCGCACATCCACCTCGCCCCGGAATTCGGAAGTCTGTTCCCCGAACCGGGCCTCGCTCGTCAAAACCCTCTCCTTTTTCACCCGGGTTTAGTCAGACCTTCACTGTACCCCGGAGGGGGCAGCAACGTCACCTGTCCCGGTACCGCGTGTGAACGGTGACGCGCGATGCCCGGATGGGTACACTGGCGCCGTTCAACCACATCCGGTTCGCGAGGTGCGCCATGCCCCTGGGAAGCTCCATTGCCGGCCTGTTCGGCCGTTCGCCCATATCGCCGCTGCAAAAGCACTATGAAACCGTGCATCAGGCCACCTCGGAACTGTTCAACTTCTTCCAGGCCGCCATGGACGGGGACTGGGAGCGCGCCGAGGCGGTGCAACAGACCATCTCCGAAGCGGAGAACGAGGCGGACGAGCTCAAGAAGGAATTCCGCCTGCACCTGCCGCGCAGCCTCTTTCTGCCCGTGCCCCGGGCGGATCTGCTGGACATGATCCGGGTGCAGGACCGGGTGGCCAACAAGGCCAAGGACATTGCCGGGCTCATGCTGGGCCGGAACATGAGCCCGCCGGAGTCCCTGCGCGAGCCGGTCATGGAATACCTGGAAACCACCATCAATGCCTCCGCCCAGGCCCGCTCGGCCATCCAGGAGCTGGACAACCTGGTGGAAACCGGCTTCGGCGGACGCGAGACCGAGCTGGTGGAGGAACTGGTGGAGGAGCTGGACCGGATCGAGCGGCTCACGGACGAACAACAGGTCCGGATCCGGCGCCTGCTGTTCGAGCTGGAACAGGAGCTGCCGCCGGTGGATGTGATGTTTCTCTACAAGATCATCGACTGGATCGGGGATCTCGCCGACCGGGCCCAGAAGGTGGGGGGCTATCTCCACTTGCTGCTGGCGCGCTAGCCGAAGTCCGGCGGTAGCGCTACCGCCGCGCAAGTGACAAGCGAATTCCGAGGGGGAAAACATGGCCTGGGTTCTGGAACACAGCTATCTGATTCTGCTTTGCGCCGGTCTGTTCGGCTTTCTCATGGCCTGGGGCGTGGGCGCCAATGACGTCGCCAACGCCATGGGCACCTCGGTGGGCGCCAAGGCGCTGACCGTCAAACAGGCCGTGCTGGTGGCCATCATCTTCGAGTTCGCCGGGGCCTGGCTCGCCGGGGGCGAAGTCACCAACACCGTGCGCAAGGGACTGGTGGAGCCAACGGTGTTCGCCGGGCAGGGGGATCTGCTGATCTACGGCATGATGGCGGCGCTGCTTGCGGCCGGCATCTGGCTGGCAGTGGCCTCGTCCTACGGCTGGCCCGTATCCACCACCCACAGCATTGTGGGCGCCATTGTGGGCTTCGCCGCCGTGGGCGTGGGCGTGGACGCGGTGAACTGGTCCAAGGTAGGCCAGGTGGTGGCCTCCTGGGTGGTCTCGCCCCTGCTCGCCGGCACCATCGCCTTTCTGTTGGTACGCAGCGTCAATCATCTGATTCTGGACACCGCCGACCCCTTCACCCGCGCCAAGCGGTATGTGCCGGTCTATATGTTCCTCACCGGCTTCGCCATTGCCATGGTCACCTTCGTCAAGGGCCTCAAGCATGTGGGCCTGGAACTGGGCTTCGGCGAGAGCCTGCTGTATTCGATGGGCGCGGGCATTCTGGTGGCCGGTATCGGCGCCATGATTCTCGCGCCCATGCGGCCCGACCCGGAAGCCGACCGGGAATTCCGCTTTACCTCGGTGGAGCGCATCTTCGCCGTGCTCATGATCTTCACCGCCTGTGCCATGGCCTTTGCCCACGGCTCCAATGACGTGGCCAACGCGGTCGGACCCCTGGCGGCCATCTACTCGGTGATCCACAACGAGGGCGACGTGGCCGGCGAGGCGGCCGTGCCGCAATGGGTGCTGCTGCTGGGTGCCAGCGGCATTGTCGCCGGGCTGGCCATGTTCGGCACCCGGGTGATGGCCACGGTGGGCCAGCG
>CAZHGU010000138.1:0-4897 GCA_964532105.1 uncultured Alcanivorax sp.
GGCTGATGAAGGCACCATGATTTCTGATCGCTTCCAGGCGCCCGGGCCCGATGCCGTGAATCGCGGTGAGATCCGAGATATCGTTCAGCGGGCGCATGGCAATCACCTGCTCCGCGCGCTCCGGACCCAGATGAGGCAGCGTTTCCAGTTCCTCGCGGCTGGCGGCATTCAGATCGATCCCGGGTTCACCCTGTGTCCCGGGTTGCTCGTCGCTCTCTGTGCTCGCATCCCTGGCTGGCTCTTCCGGTTCCCGGAAACGCAGGCCGGCAAAATCCGCCAGGACTTCCAGCAACTCTTCCTGCAGACGGGTGCGTGGATTTTCCGTCAGGGCGAACTCGTCCGCCTGAAGGATGGCTTCCGCCACCATGTCCGGCGGCAGCTCGGTTGCCATGCGCCGGGCAATCAACGCGGCGCAGGTCTGGGGTATGGCTTCGGCTTCGTCGCCGGCTTCGTTGCGGGCCACTTCCAGGCGCTGGGCCACCTGGGTCAGCCCGGGTGAGGCGTCGCGGAACACGGAGTCCGCCTCCGCGGTTTTCAGGGCCGGCCCGATCCTCTCCGCCGTCGTGACCGCCTTGCGGCCCCGGCCCCAGCCCGCGAAAACCAGCAGCAGCCCGGCGAGCAATTCCTCGCGGGTCCACTGCCCGGGCGGTGCCGTGAATAGCGCGGTTACATCGGACATTTTCCCTTCAATGCGCCGGTTGCGCAGCCGCCGTCGGAGTACGCGCACGGCATAGGGTGTGGCCAGGGCCAGGCGGTAGAGCAGGCCGAGCAGGGCAAAAAGCCCCTGAGCGAGCCAGCCGAGCAACCGGAGCAGCAGCTGGACCATGGAGACCATGGCCAGCAGGAGCATGTAGACCCCCTGAATCCAGGCCGCCTTACTGCCCCGCACCTGGATACCGGCGAACTTCGCGGACGAGCGGTTGGGCTTGAACCAGTTGAACGAGCCCATTTCGTTGCGCGTGGACACCGATACGCCGCTTTTGGAGAGGTTCAGTTTCGTCGGACCGCTGCCGTAGCGTCCCTTGAGCACGAAGCGCCCGTTCTGCAGCGCCACCTGGGTGTTCTCGAGCGGTGTGCCCGACACGCGGAAGCCGGTGCTGGTGTTGGCGGTGACATTCACGCCGGCGGTCTTCGCCTGGGCGCGCAGCGCCACGCCCCCGGTGCGGCTGGCGCGCAGGTTGCGGCCGCGGTGTTCGATGCGGCGCTGGTTGCCGTACTCGTCCGTTTTGCCGAGATTGAAAAAGCTCATGGAAAGACCCGTAACCGCGCCCCTCCATTATCCGTGCCCGGCCTGGCCCGCGTCATCCCCGTGCACAAAAAAAGCCCGGCGAACCGGGCTTTCCAGGGGGAGGAAGATGGATCACGAGCTCGTGGAGCCGCTCGAGCCGCTCAGCGAATTCAACAGGGATTCCAGCAACAGCATCAGGTTGTCGACCTGACCGCTTGCACCATTGCTCGGCCGCGGATAGCTGCGCTGGCTCCCGTCGGTCAGGCTCAGCAGGATGCCGTCCTGACTGTTGCCGATGTGAAGGGTGGAAACCAGGCTGTCGCCGGAATAGATGTAGCCGGTCAGTCCGCGCTGATAGAGCGTCATGGCGGTATCCGTGCTGTTCGGCTTGCTTACTTCCACGGCACCATTGTTGAGCGTGAACTCATAGGTCTTCTGGCCGTCGTCCGAATCCTGGATATCCAGGGTGGCGTTGCCGTCCAGGCCCAACAGGCCGAGATCCAGGTCCGCCATGAGTGCGTCCCAGTCGATATCCAGCTCTTCCGCCGGCGTTTCCCCGCTGAGATAGCTCCCGAAATAATCACCCAGGGTGGTAATGATCGGGGCTGTACCGGACAGCTGGCCGCTGGAGGTGAATGTCATGGGCGGCAGGTTCAGCTCGTCATAGCTATAGGACTGGTTGAGCGTGGCGGGATCGTCCAGCACCAGGTTGAGGGCATCGCCGCTGCCGGCAGCCGAAAGGGTTTCGCCGGCCGGGTTGGTGCGGTTGCCGTCCGCGATGGTCATCGTCATCAGCGGCGCGTCCACGTCCTGCGAGACCACCTTATTGTTGTAGTGGAGGGTGGTGTCCAGGCTGTTGAAGGTATAGGTATCAATAGCCTCTTCCGTGCTGGCAATGGAGCCGTTACCCGTCAGGATCACGTCGATCTTCAGGTTATTGGCCAGGTCCTGCAGCAGCGGATCGAGCGTGGCTGAATCGGCATAGTCCAGCGCGCTCAGCTCCTGGAAGGGCTGAAGGTCATTGTCGGTAATATCCAGGGTCAGGCCGAGATCCAGGCTGGTTTCGGCGGTACCGTTATCAATGGTGCCGGTAATGGAAAGCGGCAGGGTGCCCTGCTCGAGCAGGTCGCGAATATCCAGATCCGACTCCGAAGCGGTGTCCCGGATTTCCAGATTCACGGTCTGGCCGTGTGCGTCGCCGCTGATTTCAACATGACCCTCGGTATAATTGCCGAAGGTGTTGGTTTCGTCGGTAACAATGCTCGCATTGGCGTCGTCCAGCGTGCAGCTGATTCCATTCTTGAGTTCCGGTACACAGATGGCCGCATCCACGGTATGGCCCAGTGCCTCACTGATGACCGTCAGCAGCCCTTCGGTATCGGTGCGCGCGGTATCGTTTTCGTAGAGCCAGCCCAGATTGCGGTGGTTGGCGTCGATCCCGCTCGTTCCGGTGGCGGCCAGATCCTGATAATGATCATAGTCATCCAGCGGAACCAGAGCCCGATCGAAATCGGCCGTGTCGAAATCCGTGCTGCCGCCGAGCGCGGTGAGCAGGCGGCCGTTCCAGTCCGTGGACAGCGAGGAGAAATCGTTGATCAGGCTGTCCAGTTCGCCGCCGTCATTGATGTGTTGTCCGACGGATTCCGCTGCACTGACCAGATTGTCCAGACCGCTCACCGCAACGCGGTCCACATTGATTCCGTCGAGTACAACGGAGGGATCGCCGCCGAGATCGGTAATCCATTGCTCCACCTGGGCGCGCGTAAGTTCGCCGGACTGATTCAGGGCCTGACCGCCGAGCAGATTGAACATGGTGGCGGCATCCGTGGTGACCGCAAGCGGATCCAGACTCTCGTTCGCCGCCAGTTCGGCGAAAGAAGCGGCGAAAATGGAATGCTGCAGAGCGCCATCCGCGGCGGCATCCACTTCGGAGTCTTCGGTAATGTCCACGGGCGTGTTGTACGCATAGTCCGGGGACAGGCCGAAGAGGTTGGCGACCCGGGTATGGGCCAGTTTCACGCCGGCTTTGTTGACCCCTTGCGGAAAGTCCTGTGCCCACGCCGCCGCCATATTCGTCAACGGCGTTACGGCCAGCTCGGTATCTTCCGATATGCGGCTGGCGGGCACGAGGGTGGACAGTGAAAAGCCGGTAGCGGGCGTGAAACTGTTGCCATAGGCGGTGTCGCCACAGCCGGATGGCGCGTCGCAGACCATCTGGCTGGCGCTCGCCGCGCTTACGGTGATCCTGACCGGCGCATCCGGATTGCCCAGACCCAGGGCGAAATGGCCCTCCGCGTCCGTGGTGGCGGTATCCAGCTCCGTCCAGCCGGAGCCGTCCCGCACGCTGGCCACTACGTCGGCATTGCTCATCACACCCTTTACGGTGCGACCGGAGACATTGTCCGTTCCGCCCCCGGAGCCGTCGCTGTCGTTATTGCCGTTCCCCGGATCGCCACCGGAATCATCGGAAGGGGAGCTGCCGCCTCCGCCACCACCGCCGCCACAGGCGGTGACCAATGCCACGACCACAATCGCCAGGAATCGCGTCAGACTACGCATGATTACACCTCTTTATTCTTGTTTTGCCGTATCGGGACGGCTGTCGTGCCTTTGAAAGGCTGATCAGGCTAGCGGCGTTTCAGGGTTGGAGATATGTTCAAAGCGGTTAATGGGGGAAATGATTCTTGTGATTTTCGGCCATAGCTAGGAAGCCGGCATGAGTCCGGAAAAACAATGTGAAAAACGTATTAGTGCTTGAAGGGGAAAGTGTTAAGCCGAAATCCTGTCCTGGTTCAGCTTGCACGAGCGTTCCGATTCCCGATTGCAACTCCGCGCGCAATGGGCAATGTTCGTAAAAACAGAAAAGCCCGGCGGTGCCGGGCTTTTCCTTTAACTATGCAAGGATTTGCTCTACTTGATCATCTTCTTGAGCAGATTCACCTTGTCCTTGTAGGGCGGATAGCGGAACTTGATATCGAAGAGCGTGCCCGCCTTGAGGATGCTGCGCTTGTGCGAGAAGGCATCGAAGGAGTTCCTGCCGTGGTAGGCACCCATGCCGGACTCGCCTACGCCGCCGAAGGGCAGGTTGGGGTTGGCCAGGTGCATCACGGTATTGTTGATGCAGCCGCCGCCGAACTGGGTCTTGTCCAGCACTTCCCGCTCCACCTGTTCGCTTTCGGTGAACAGATACAGCGCCAGCGGATGATCGGGCAGCTTGCGGATATTGCCCACCAGTTCATCAATGGAATTGTAGGTGAGCATGGGCAGCACCGGCCCGAAGATTTCCTCCTGCATGGCCGCGTCGTCCATGGAGGCATCCCTGAGGACGGTGGGCTCGATAAAGCGCTGTGATTCATCCGTGCCGCCGCCGCTGACCACCTTGGACGGTTCGATCAGCCCGGAAATGCGCTGGAAGTGCTTGTCGTTGATGATGCGGCCGAGATCCGGCGTGTTGTTGTAGTCCTCGCCGTAGAACTCCTTCAGGGTCTCGATCACCTGCTTTTCGAATTCGTCCTTGATGTCCGCATGAACATGAACATGGTCCGGGGCCACACAGGTCTGGCCCACGTTCAGCATCTTGCCGGCGATGATGCGCCGGGCCGCCACCTTGAGTTTGGCGTCCTTGTGCACAATGGTCGGGCTCTTGCCGCCCAGCTCCAGGGTCACCTT
>CAZHGU010000139.1:0-4880 GCA_964532105.1 uncultured Alcanivorax sp.
GATCTCGCCGCCGATACCCTGGTGGTCCATGTCCGGCCCTGGTCCGGCGCCGCCGAAGTGCCGGACGCCGATGACGACTTTCAAGCGGTACCGGACTGGCCCCTGACCCTGGCCGATCAGCAGAGCCTGATTGCCCTGGCCGAGCGCGCGCCCCGGCTGACCGAGGCGCGCCGGCAGGAGCTGCCCCAGCAGGCCTTTCCCGAATACACGGGCGAAGCCGCCGAACGTCATGCGCTGGCGCTGGCCCGCGGGCTGCTGGGGGAGCGATGAGACAGCGCCGGTTCGAGGCCCTGCACCGGCCGGAATGGGACGAGCTGGCGCGCCAGCTGGACCGGCTGGAAACGCGCCGTCACCGCCGGGGCCGAGCACCGGAAGCGCCCGCCGATCTGCCCCGCCGGCACCGGCGCCTGTGCCACCAGCAGGCCCTGGCCCGGGAACGTGGCTACAGCCTCAGCCTGATTCGGGAACTCGAACAGCTCATGCTGCGCTCGCACCGCCAGCTCTACCGCCAGCAGCCGCCGCTGTGGTCCCGGCTGGGCGGGCTGATCCGGCGCGACTTTCCCCGGAGTGTGCGCGAGCAGGGGCGCTGGAATCTGGTCAGTGCCCTGGTCTTTGTGGGCGCGGCGGCCCTGGTGGCCGTGCTGGTGCATCAGCAGCCGGACATGGTGCATACCGTGCTGGATGCGCGGACCACGGAGAACCTGGAGCAGAACTTCAACGCCGAGCAGCCCCCGGATCGCACCAGCGCCGATGATCTCAAGATGTTCGGCTTCTACATCATGAACAATATCGGCGTGGCCTTTCGCTCCTTCGCCTCCGGGCTCTTCCTGGGCATTGGTTCGCTGTTCATCATGCTGTTCAACGGCGCCTTTCTGGGCGCGGCGGGCGCCCATCTGGTCAATATCGAACAGGCCCAGCCCTTCTTCAGTTTCATCATCGCGCACGGGGCGCCGGAGTTGACCGCCATTGTGCTGGCCGGCGGGGCCGGGTTGCGGCTGGGCTGGGCCCTGGTGGCGCCGGGTCCGCGGCGGCGTCTGGACGCCTTGCGCGAGGCCGCGATCAAAACCCTGCCGGTGATCTATGGCGTCATCCTGCTGTTGCTGGCCGCCGCCTTTATCGAGGCCTTCTGGTCGCCGCGCCAGTTCCCCCTGGCCTGGAAGCTGGGCGTGGGCGCGGGCCTGTGGGTGCTGGTGCTGGGCTATCTGGCGCTGGGCGGGCGCGGCACGGACGGGGAGCGCGGCTGATGGAACTGCGCAACCTCCAGGCCCGGCTCACCCCGCGCGGTCCCTGGCAGGCCATGGATCTGGGCACACGCATGCTGCGCGCCTGGTGGCGGCCGCTGCTGCTCATCTGGCTGGTCTTTACCGCCGTGCCCTTTGCCGTGCTCTTCTTCTGGCTGGGCGCGGAGCATTTCTACTGGGCCCTGTTTTTGTTCTGGTGGCTCAAGCCGCTCTGGGAGCAGCCCCTGCTCGCCTTCTGCTCCCGGGCGCTGTTCGGCGACTATCCCGGGCCGCTGACCCTGATGCGCGAGTTTCCCCGGTACGGCTTCCGGGGGCTGCCGAGCCTGCTTACGCTCCGGCGGTTCAGTCCGAGCCGGAGTTTCAATCTGCCCGTCTTCCAGCTGGAGGGCAGTCGTGGTGATGCCCTGAACCGGCGCCTGGCCGTGCTGCACCGGCCGCCGTCCAACCGCTCGGGCATGCTCACGATCCTGATGATGCATATCGAACAGGGCCTGACCCTGGGCATGTTGCTGCTGCTCTATTTCCTGGCGCCCTGGCAATTCAATCTGGAACTCAGCGCCTGGCTCATGCAGCAGGAAGTCACCCATCAGTGGCTGCAGGCGGTGAGCTGGTATCTGGTGCTGGCGCTGATCGAGCCGCTCTATGTGGCCTGTGGCTTCGCGCTCTATCTCAACCGGCGCTCCTGGCTGGAAGGCTGGGATCTGGAACTGGGCCTGCGCCGGATCGGCGAGCGGCGCCGCCGGACGGGCACCGGTCTGGCCGCGGCCCTGGTGCTGACCCTGCCCCTGCTGGCCGGTCTGCCGGCGGAGGCGCAAGAGAGCGAAACACGCAATCCGCAGGAAGAGGCCATCGAGATTGTTGCCGGGCCGGACTTCATGCCCCTGGAACACCGGATCGGCTGGCGCGAACGTGACTGGGTGCAAACGGACGAGAACAACTGGTTCGAGGAATTTCTCACGGAGTGGTTGCGTGATCGGGAACCGGGGGAACCGCAAGGCCCCAACCCCTGGCCGGGCCGGATTGTGCAGGGTGCGCTCTGGGGCCTGGTGGCCGCGCTGGTGCTCTGGACCCTGTGGCATTACCGCCACTGGTTGCCCCGATTCGAGCGGCGCCGCCGGCGCCCCGGCGGGCCCGCCACCCATGTGGCCGGACTGGATATCCGCCCGGAATCCCTGCCCGACGATATCGGCGCCGCCGTGCGCGACTCTCTCACGGAGGGCGAAACCCGGGCGGCCCTGGCACTGCTCTACCGGGCCAGTCTGTCCCGGCTCGTCCATGCCTATGCCCTGCCCGTGCATCCGGGCACCACGGAAAACGAATGCCTGACCTTGCTGCGCCGACGCCGGCCCGAAGAGCGGCTGCTGGCCTTCATGGGCAAACTTACCCGGCTATGGACGGCCACGGCCTGGGCCCACCAACCCGCCGATACCGGGGAAATCGAGTCCTGTCTGGACGACTGGAACAGGATCTTCGCGGCGGAGGCCCCGGATGCGTAGAAGGTTCTCGCCGCTCTGGCTGTTATGGCTGATCCCCGTGGCCCTGCTGGCGGTCTACGAGCCCTATGAATACGTTACCGCCGGCTCGCCGCCGCTGTCCGTGCAGCAGAATCCCTTCGCCGCCGCCGAACGACTGCTGGATCAGTGGGGCCACGACAGCCGTCATGTGCTCAGCTCCGGCGCGCTCTATCCCCTGCCGTCGAAGGATACGCTGCTGGTGCTCACCCGCGAGCGCGGCGGCATCAGCGGCGAGCGCGTGGACGCCCTACTCGACTGGGTGCGCTCGGGCGGGCATCTGGTGGTCACCGCCGCCCAACCCGCGCGCACCGGCGAGCGGGACAAGGCCGCCAACTGGCAACAGCGTGATCCACTGCTTTTTGCCCTGGGGCTGACCAGCCGGGAAACCATGGCGCCGCAGCCCGGCGCCGAGCCGCTGGATTTCGTCGATTCCTATCTCAACGCCGAACACATGTTCGAAACCCTGTGCATCAATTCCACCAAGGAGATGCGCGAGCGCTGCATCGGCTTTTTCTGTAAACGCAAGGAGCCCCTGGTGGATTCCCGGCTGCCCACGCCGGAGCGTACCCGCCGGCTGGCGCTGCCCGGCGGGCTGGCCCTGCGTCATACCAGCCTGGGTCACCCGGAAGCACCGGCCCCCGAGGAGCCGGTATCGTCCGAGATGATTCGCCGAGCGGATAATGACTGGGGCGCCCAGCTCGCCGCCTTCCGGGTGGGCGAAGGGTCACTGACCGTGCTCTCCGGGCTGGATACCTGGCACAACGACAACCTGCATCTGCTGGACCATGCCTGGCTGCTGGCCGATCTGGTGCGCGACGCCGGGCCGGTCTGGTTCATCCGCAACATGGACATGCCGCCGCTGGGCCGCTGGCTCTGGCAACAGGCCTGGCCGCTGATTGTGGGCCTGACGCTGGTGCTGGTGCTCTTTCTCTGGCGGCGCATGCCGCGCACCGGCCCCATACTGGCCTCGCCGACGGCCCGGGAACCGAATTTTCTGGATCATCTGTCCGCGGCGGGCCGTTTCCTGTGGCGCACGGACCAGCGCGAGGCGCTGCTGCAGCCGCTGCGCGACGACATCCGGCGCCGGCTGGCGCGCCATGCCGTGCCCCGGGGTGAGCGTTATCGCTATCTGGCGCGTTTTACAGAACTGGACGAAGCCCGCGTGCAACGGGCCATGAGTGAAACCCCCGAAACCCGGGACGCCCTCGTGGAGACGGTGTCCACCCTGCAACGGATCAGGAGCCGGTTATGAACGAAAACAACAACCCCGAACATCACGAACAGGCCCGGCGTATCGAGGATGCGCTCAACGAAGTGCTGGTGGGCCAGCCCCGGGTGGTGCGCCAGATTCTGGTGGCCCTGCTGGCCGGCGGCCATGTGCTGCTGGAAGGCGTACCCGGACTGGGCAAGACCCTGCTGGTGCGCAGCCTGGCCCGTGCGCTGGGGCTGCCCTTTTCCCGGGTGCAATTCACCCCGGATCTGATGCCCACGGATATTACCGGCCATACGCTCTATGACACCTCCACGGAGCGTTTCCGGGTGCGCAAGGGGCCGGTGTTCACCAACATGCTGCTCGCCGACGAGATCAACCGCGCCCCGGCCAAGACCCAGGCGGCGCTGCTGGAAGTCATGCAGGAGCGCCAGGTGACCATCGAGGGCCAGGCCTTCGCGCTCACCGAACCCTTCATGGTCATGGCCACCCAGAACCCCATTGATCAGGAAGGCACCTATCCCCTGCCCGAGGCGGAACTGGACCGCTTTCTGTTCAAGGTGCTGATCGAATATCCGGACACCGCGGACGAACAACGGCTGACCCGGCTGGTACTGGACGGCACCATCGGCTCGAATCTGGACGTGGCCGGACTGAAGCCGGTGGTGGATACCGCCGCCGTGCCCGCCATGCGCAACCAGCTGGACCAGGTTCTGGTGGACGACGCCGTGCTCGACTATGCCGTGCGCCTGGCACGGACTACCCGGGATCTGGCGGGCGTGGAACGCGGCGCCAGTCCCCGCGCCAGCATCGCCCTGGTCCAGGCGGGCCGCGCCCATGCGCTGCTGGAAGGCCGGGGCTTTGTGACCCCGGATGATCTCAAGGCGGTGGCACCGCCGGTACTGCGTCACCGCA
>CAZHGU010000140.1:0-4863 GCA_964532105.1 uncultured Alcanivorax sp.
CTCACCCTGGTGGTCCATGACTGGGGCGGTCCCCTGGGCTTTCTCCTGGCGCAGCAACAGCCGGAGCGCGTGGGCGGCATCGCCTTCATGGAGACCTTCCCCTTCACCCTGAAATGGTCGGAATTCCCGCCCCTGGGCAAGCCCGTCTTCCGGGGCTTTCGCCATCCCCGACTGGGCGGGGTGATGGTGATGTGGCAGAACCTTTTCATCAATCTGGTGCTGCCCATGGGGGTCAAGCGCCATCTGCCGCGCAGTGTCATGGCCAGCTACCGCGCGCCTTTCCGCGATATTCAGGATCGTTATCCGATTCTGGTCTGGCCCAATGAACTGCCGCTGGACGATCAGCGCGGCGAAACCCGGGAAGTCATCGAGGACATGGAACAACGCTTGCCGCAAATGCCCCAGCGCCTGCTGCTTCTTTATTTCCGCCCGGGTGCCTTGATCCGCAAGCGCCAGGTGCAATGGTTGCGCGAACAGATCCCCCATCTGGAAACACGCTATTGCGGGGAAGGACTGCACTATGTCCAGGAAGACGAACCCGAGGCCATTACCGGGGCCCTGCGGGAATGGCTGAAACGCGGTGACTCCGAACCGCCAGGGTCAAAAAAATCGGCCTCAGGTAAACAAGCGGCGGCGAGCGTCACGACACCGGACGATACAGTCTGGTACTGGCGAAACCTGCAACACGGAGATGAAAACATGGTCGCGGTCTGGTCGGACCAGGGACTGGCCGGGCTGGCCTTTGTGGATCCCGACGAGGACGCAGCCACCGTGGCCGCCTCGCTGCTTCCGGACATCCGCCCGGTCGAGGCAGCCGATAACAATACCGACTGGCTGGACCCGTCCATGCCCCTGCACTGGACGGGCACGGACTTTCAGCAGCGGGTATGGCAGGCATTACAGAAAATTCCGGCGGGCGAAACCCGCACCTACAAGCAGATCGCGGACCAGCTCGGCAGCCAGCCCCGGGCCGTGGGTCAGGCCGTGGGGGCCAACCGGATCGCGCTGCGGGTGCCCTGCCATCGCGTGGTGCCCAGCTCCGGGGGAATCGGCGGTTACCGCTGGGGCAAGGCCCGCAAGCAGCGGCTGCTGGCAGCGGAAAAAGGGAGCTGAGTTACAGGCTCAATCGCACGCCGGTGCGGCCCAGGCCGCAATAACCGCCCGGGTGCTGCGCCAGATACTGCTGGTGGTAGTCCTCGGCGAAATAGAAATCCGGCGCGGATTCAATCTCGGTGGTGATCTCGCCGTAACCGGCATCACGCAACGCGCGCTGATAGGCCTCCATGGACAGTCGCGCCAGTCCGCGCTGCTCATCGTCATGGACATAGATGGCCGAACGGTACTGCGTGCCCACGTCATTGCCCTGACGCATGCCCTGGGTGGGGTCGTGGTTTTCCCAGAAAATGCGCAGCAGCTCGTTGTAATTCACCTGCTCCGGGTCATACACCACCCGCACCACTTCGGCATGGCCGGTACGGCCGCCACAGACTTCCTCATAGGTGGGGTTGGGCGTGAAGCCGCCCGCATAGCCCACGGCGGTGATATAGACGCCTTCCGTTTCCCAGAACAGCTGTTCGGCGCCCCAGAAGCAGCCCATGCCGAACAGCGCCTGACGGGTGTGCTCGGGGTACGGCGGCGCCAGCGGGCGGCCCAGCACGCGATGCTCACCGGGCTCGACCATGGGCGTAGCCCGCCCTTCCGGCGCTTCCTCCGGTGTCGGCATACGAGTTTTGTCCGAGGAAAACGGATTCATGGCACGAATCACCTCTTGCCCGCTTGCAGCCCGTTCAAGCCGTACCTACACTGAAATCGGATCATGTCGTGGACGCATGATGGACCCCTGCCCCCATGCGGGCAAGAGCCTGTCATTACCGCCCCGCCTGATTCGCAACAGCAAACGAAACGCGGCCGCGCGCCGCATGCAGGAACGAGGTTTCAGGAAAATGTCGGAAACAATCGAGGGAACCGTAAAATGGTTCAATGATCAGAAAGGCTATGGCTTTATTTCGCGGGGCGAGGGGCAAAGCGATGTCTTTGTTCACTTCAGCGCGATTCAGGGCGATGGCTTTCGTTCCCTGGAAGAAGGTCAGCGTGTCTCCTTCGAGGTCAACGACACGCCCAAGGGTCCCCAGGCCGACCAGGTCGCGCCCATTCAGGACTGATATCGCGAGGGCCCCGCTCGGGGCCCTTGGTTTTTCATCCATCCACCGCAAGTACCGGCGGTTTTTCGAACCGGTTTCAGCGAACCGCCCTCTTTCCCGGAAAGCCGAACCATCGCAGAATGATCCCACCTTCTGTTTCGGCCGGAATTCATGAACGCACCCCGCTATAACCGTCGTCAGATGCTGGGCCTGCTGGGTCTGGGCGCGCTCGCCGGCTGCGCCGTCAATCCGGTCACCGGCGAACGCCAGCTCATGCTCATCGACCGGGGCAGCGAGATCAATCTCGACCGGGAGCAATCCCCGCATCAGTTTTCCGCCGATTTCGGCCGGGTTCAGGATTCACAGCTCAATGACTACCTCAGCCGGGTGGGCATGGAATTGACCCGGATCTCCGACCGGCCCGACATGCCCTACTCCTTCCGGGCGGTCAACGCCTCCCATCTCAATGCCTATGCATTTCCCGGCGGCAGTATCGCCGTCACCCGGGGCATGCTGGTGGAACTGGATAACGAGGCGGAACTGGCGGCGCTGCTGGGCCACGAAATCGTCCATGTGGCGGCCCGTCACACCGCCCAACGCATGACCCAGCAGAGCCTGGGCAATCTGGTGTTGGCCGGCGTGGGCCAGGTGGTGGCGCAACAGAATCCGGATTACGCGGGCCTGGCACGGGATCTGGGCGGCCTGGCCCAGGGCGCCCTGCTGGCCCGCTACAGCCGCGAGGACGAACGTCAGTCCGACCGGCTGGGCCTGGAATACATGGTCGAAGCCGGCCACAACCCGAAGGGCATGGTGGGGCTCATGGACGTGCTGCGCGGCCAGCGCCAAAGCCGGCCCGGTCTCATGGAGCAGATGTTCTCCACTCATCCCATGGGCGAGGAACGCTACCGCACGGCGGTTCAGGCCGTGCAGCAGTACAGCGAATCCGTGCGCGAGCGCCCGCTCCATCGGGAGCGCTTTCGCGAGGCCACGGCCTCGCTGCGCGCCATCCGGCCCGCCATTGAGAAACTCCAGGCCGCCAACGCCGCCCTGGCCGGGGAAAAGCCCGCCGAAGCGGAAAACCTGGCCCGGGAGGCGGTGCGCATGGCGCCGGACGATTACACCGCCCACGTGGTCCTGGGCACGGCACTGCTCAGCCGGGAACAACTCCAGCCAGCGCTGGAACAGTTCCGCACGGCCATGGACCTCTATCCCGACGAAGCCCGCGCCCATCATCTGGCCGGCGTCACCCGGCTGCAAATGGACCAGCCGGACGCGGCTCTGGAACGTTTCCGGCGTTATCAGAAACTGCTGCCCGGCAACCCGGCCATGATCTTTCTGATCGGCTACTGCCACGAACAGCTCGGCAACCGGCAGCCGGCGGCGGAGCACTATTACCAGTATCTGCAGTCCGTACAGCAGGGCCCCCAGGCCGAGCACGCCCGCCGGCGCTTGTCGGAATGGGGAGTTATCCAGGGGCGCTGAAGGCTCCACTCATGTGACAAGAATTGTCACTCCAGGACACCCCCCGGCAGGCCCGATCAACCTGAGCCCACCTAACTGATTGATTTTCATACGGCACGACCCCGATCCGCTTCTGGTCCGCTGTTTGCATTCAGAGAGAAAAAACAGAACCAGCAACCACAAACGGGGCCTGACCATGAGACAACAACAGGGTTTCACGCTGATCGAGCTAATGATTGTAGTAGCCATCATCGGCATTCTCGCCGCCGTGGCCATTCCCGCCTATCAGGACTACACCATCCGTGCCCAGGTGTCCGAGGGCCTGTCCCTGGCCAGCGGCGCCAAGACCGCTCTGGCCGAGTATCACAACCAGCACGGCGATTTCCCCTCCAATAACGAATCCGCCGGACTGGCCGATGCCTCGGATATCAACGGCTCCTATGTCACACAAGTGGACGCCAGTAACGGCACTGTCGTGATCACCTTCGGCAATGACGCCAACGCCACCATTGCTACCGAAACCCTGACCGTATCCGCGGTAACCTCCGCCGGTCATGTGGGCTGGAATTGCGAGGCAAGCGGTATCGACGTGAAATATCTGCCGCAAACCTGCCGGTGAGCCCGACGGGAAGATTCCGCCTGGCCCGGAGGGAGCAGCGAACACCGGGCCGGGCGGTTGGAAGGCTGTTAGAATGAGCGCTTTTGCCGCTCAGGTGATTCATGGCCGAACTCAATCCCGACTATATCCGTCAGGTAATCGAACGCACCAACAACGCGCCCTTCCCCAGCCACCTGCCCTTCACCCTGGAAAGCATTGATTTCGACAGCTGCCGGGTGCGCGTGGATATCCAGCCCTGTCACATGCAGCCCTACGGCATTGTCCACGGCGGCGTGATCGCCACCCTGGTGGACACCGCCACCTTCTGGGCCGCCTTCGCCCGGCTGCCCGCCGACGCGGGTCTGGTGAACGTTGACCTGAAGCTCAATTATCTCAAGGCCCTCAGCGAGGGGGTCTTGATCGCCGAGGGCCACTGCATGCGCGCCGGGCGGAGCCTCAGTTATGCCGAGGCCCATATCCGTTCCGGCGAGGGTGATCTGATTGCGCACGGGACGTCCACACTCATGGCGCTCCCCGAGCAGGGCCTGGGGCTGGATATACCGAAGTTTCTGTAACACCGTCTTCCATCGGCAAGCACGAGTGCCCGTGCAGGACCGTCTATGGAGTATAGTCGCCCGCGCTTTCGTTCACGCTGTCCGGCCG
>CAZHGU010000141.1:0-4810 GCA_964532105.1 uncultured Alcanivorax sp.
GGCTGAAGAAGTCCTCCAGGGATTCGCCCACGATTTCTTCCGCCAGCGGCTGAATGCCCTGCTCCGGCACACCTTCGCCGGTCTGTCCGTGGCGTTGCCACAGCGCACGCATGAGATCGTCCAGGGATTTTGACTCGTCGGTGCGGTCGCGGATGATGAGATCCAGCGCCAGCGCCACCAGCGCACCCTTGGCGTAATAGCTGACAATGGCATTGGGCGCGTTTTCATCCTGCTTGTAGAAACGCGTCCAGGCATCAAAGCTGGATTCGGTCACCGTCTGACGGAAGCGACCCCGGCCGCGATGCACGCGCGTGATCAGTTTGCCCAGCAGTTCCAGATAACTGTTCACCGTAATGCGGTCCGTGCGCACCAGCGCCAGTTCATCGTAATAGCTGGTAATGCCCTCGAAGGCCCAGAGCAGTTCGGTATGCACTTCCCGGGACAGATCGAAGGGTGTAAAGGCTTCGGGCTTGATGCGTTTGATATTCCAGGTATGGAAATACTCGTGACTGCACAAACCCAGGAAATTGCGATACCCCTTGCTCACTTCGCCGGGCGGGTCCGTGCGCCTGGGCAGTTCCTTGCGCGGGACCATCAAACTGGACGAATTGCGGTGTTCCAGCCCGCCATAGACATTGTCCGTGGCCCGGGTAATGAACACATAGTTGTCCATGGGCGCCGGTTCGCCGAAGAGATCGATATGGTGTTCGCAGATGGGCACCAGATCCCGGCACAACCGGGCGAGATCGGTCTGGTGACGGCCATTGATCACGATCTGGTGCGGCACGCCCCGGGCGGTAAATTCGGCATGATCGAAGGGCCCCATTTCCACGGGGTAATCCATGAGGGCGTCATGATTGTCCGCGCGGAAGGTGCCAAAACCGAAAGCTTCGCCGGACACGCGCGGCATGCCCGTGGCCAGTTGCCAGCCGGTATACCGGCTGCCTTCGGGCGGGCGGATCTCCACCTCGCAGGGTTGATCCTCGTGGCCCATGGCGGCCATGAAGACACAGGGGCCGTTGAAGGAACCGTGGCGTGTATCCAGATGGGCACCGCGCACGGACAGATCCCAGGCATAGACATCATAGATAACCGTGACCGGCCCCTCGGCCGGGTCCAGTTGCCAGGTCTGCTTGTCCCGCTTGCGCCAGGCCAGTTCACGTTCGCCGGCCCGGGCACGGAATTCCACCACATGCCGGGCGAAGTCCCGGATCATGTAGCTGCCGGGAATCCAGGCAGGCAGGGTGAAGGCCTGGCCCTCGGGCACGGGTTCGGCCACGGTCAGGGTGACCCGGTAGAGATGGGCTTCGGGCCGTACGGGCTCGATACGATAGGTGATCACGGATGCTCCTGCGCCATTCGGGATCACCGCGGCGGAGCACCGCCGCGGTTCGAGCGCGCTATTCTACCAGCTTGTCCGGGTCCGGCGCCTTCTTGCCGAGCTTCCTGCGTTCGGTAATTTCCAGATAGGCGATATAGCGGTTGCGAATTTCGCGCACATACTGCACCGGTTCATGTCCACGCACATAGCCGAAGCGGGCATCGCGGTAATATTGCGGTTGCTGCAGCATGAGCATGGCCTGTTCCACATGGCCGAACCAGCGGTCGGGATTCAGCCCCTGCTGCTTCGCCAGCCGCCGCGCATCACGGACATGGTTGTAGCCGGCATTGTAGGACGCCAGCGTGAAGTAGATGCGCTCCTCCAGCGGCAGATCACCCGGGAAGCGGTCCCAGAGCCAGTCCAGGTACTGCACGCCGGCGGCAATGGACACTTCCGGATTGGTGAGATTGGTGTAGCCGAATTCACGGGCGGTGCGCGGCATGAGCTGCATCAGTCCCCGCGCGCCAGCGAAGGATTGCGCCTGCGGATTGAAACGGCTCTCCTGGAACATCTGGGCGGTAATAATGCGCCAGTCATAGCCGTGCTCATCCGCGTATTTCTTGACCAGATGATCGAAGGGGGAAATGTCCTCGCCCGGCTCGATCCGGTGTTCGCGGTGCAGGCGCATGGATTTGGGCTGCTTGAAGTACTTCTTGAAGGTAATGTTGTAAAAGGTGCCGCGGTATTCGTCGCTGATGTACTGATTCAGCTGTTTCTTCAGTTCGGACTGATCCTTGCGTAGCGCCCAGGCCAGATCCTGCGTATCCGACAGATCCATGAGCACCTTCACGCCCGGACGCCAGGACGACTCCAGCCCGGCCAGATGACTGTCCGCCACGGTGAGCGGATGCCGGCCCTCGTCCACGCCGGCAATCAGCCGTTCAGTGGTCTGCTCCGGAGCCTCCCGGATGGTCAGCTCAATGCCTTCCTCCTGAAGCCGTTGCAGGGTGTCGTAATAACTGGTTTCCGGATTGACCACCACGGTGCGGCCGTTGAGATCGTCCACTTCGTCGAGGTCCGCGTCCGTCGGGCCCACCAGTTGTTCCGTGACTTCCAGGTAGCGCCGGCTGAAGCGGATACCGCGCTGGCGCCGGTCCTCGGTATTGGTGAGCGAGGCGGCAATGACATCACCCCGACCCTTTTTCAGCGCCTCGAACATGGCCGTGGGCGTGCTGCGCACCACCATGCTCAGTTGCAGATCATGACGGTCGGCGAAGCGTTTCATGAGTTCATAGTCGAAGCCCATGAGATCGCCGCGCCAGACAAAATAACTGGCCGGGTTGTTGGAGGTGATCACGCGCAGTTCGCCGGATTCCTTGATGGCTTCCCAGTCCCGTCTTTCCGTTTCCGTGCGCGAGGCCAGCACGCGGTGGCTGATCAGGTATTCATTGAGACGACGGCGCAGATCCGGGTTCTGGGGCCGACTGGCCCAGCCAATGGCGCGGTTGTCGCTCACCACGGGGCCGCGCCGCACCCGGCGGTTGCCGTCCACCAGCACCCGGACCATGTTGGAATCGATAATGGCCGCGTCATGCCGGCCCGTGGCCACCCCCCGCACCATCTGCCGGTCGCTGACGCCGCCTTCGAGCGTGCGCACGGTAATCTCGGGGCGCTCCAGTGATATCTCGTTGGCCGTTTCCACATAGGAGGTTCCGCGCGGCGCGGCAATGGTGAGATCCTCGGCTTCATCCAGGGACTGCAGTTCGGAATCCGCGGGCAGCACCAGCACTTCGTCCACCATGGCCACGGGCAGACTGAAATCCACGATCTGATCCCGGGAACGGGTCTGGGTAAGATTGGTCACCACCAGATCGCCCCGCCCCGCGCGCAGCTCCTCGAGCAGCAGGTCGAAGCTGTCCACATAGACCCAGACCGGGGTCAGCCCTTCCGAGCGGGCGAAATCCTCGGCCTCTTCACGGTAGGCCTCCATGGGCACACCCTGGCGCGGCAGCCGGCCATCCAGGTCCGAACGCGGGGCGAGCAGACGCAGATAGCCGCGCTCGCGGATATCGGCCAGATCGCCCTTGTCCGTGTAGTTGCTGAAATCGCGCGCTTTGGGCTGGTTATCGGGTTCCGAGGCGTTATCACAGGCGCCCAGCAGCAACAGCAACAACAAGGGCAGAAGGCGTGTCATTCCGTGGTCTCCACTGCGACTGTCCGGTTCAACAAGGTCGGGGAAAAAGCGCAAGGCTGTCAAAGCGTAGCTACCCGCGGAACCGCCGACGGGACACTCCGCGCGATCAATGGTGGCCCGCCCGGGCAACCGATGTGCGGCCCGAACGAACGTTTGAATCCGGCGGGCAATCCCGCATAATAATCCCATGCTCGACTCATCGGTCACTGATAACAAGCGCATTCCCCGCGCACGCAGCTTCAGCGACGCCACGCGCGGCTTTCTGCGCTGTCCGGAAGCCCGGGTCACCGTGGCCGCCCTGATCGGCCTCTGGCTGGCTGCCGCTCTGGGCGGCAGCCGGCACGCGGGTGTGCCCCTGGTGGTGTTGGCCGGCTTTACGCTCTGGTATCTCATCGAGATTCCCATTCACCGCTATATCCTGCACTGGCAACCCCGTCATGCGGCGCTGCGCAAGCTCATGCGCCGGCTGCATCATGCCCATCACGAGCAGCCCACGAACCCCGAGCTGCTGTTCCTGCCGGAATGGGTAGCGCTGCCGTCCATTGCCATTATTCTGGGCGTGGCGGCCGGCTTCGGGGTCTTCGCGGACGGACTCTGGTTCATGGCCGGCTTCTGGACCGCCCTGACCACCTATGAATGGATGCACTATGCCGTGCATTCCCGCTGGCGGCCCCACTGGGGACCCATGCGGCGCACCTTTGCCGATCATCTGCGTCATCATTTTCTCAACGAGGGCTACTGGTTCGGCGTGAGCAACCGCTTCATGGACCGCTTCTGGGGCACCAGTCCGGACCCCCATCAGGTGGAAAAAAGCGAGACCGTGCGCAATCTGCAGGCCGCGGATACCGAATCCGGCTACTGAGCCTCCCGAAACTTCAGGCCCGCGATGGCCGTGCTGATGTTGTCGTCACCGCTGAGCAGATCAAAACCGTGGCGAACAGTGTGCTCGGCGGTCAGGGTTTCCAGCAGGACCCGGGCCACATCCTCGCGCGGAATCTCGCCGAAATGATCCAGCCGTTCCGCCGCCTCGATTCGGCCCATGCCCGACTCTTCGGTCAGCTTGCCCGGCCGGACAATGGTGTAGTCCAGGGTGCCGGCACGCAGGTGATTGTCCGCCTGCTGCTTGGCGTGGAAATAGTGCTGCATGTGTTCCGGACCGGTTTCGGGCTGGTCCGCGCGCATGGAGCTGACCATGAGAAAGCGCCGTACGCCGGCCGCCTCGGCAACGTCGATCAGGCGGATGGCACCGTCGCGGTCCACGGCCACGGTCTTGTCCGGGCCGGTGTGCGGGCCGG
>CAZHGU010000142.1:0-4763 GCA_964532105.1 uncultured Alcanivorax sp.
TAGAGTAGGTGGAGAGAGCCGGCTCCGGCAGGCCGTATCCCCTTGGGCCGTAAAGGCCGCTGGTAAGCAAGGACCGCCGGAGCCGTGCTCTCGCCCTCAGCTCGAACAGTTGCCAGAGCCTGAAGCTCGTATCCACAAGGCAGAAAGCCGGGCGGGAGCGCGCTCTCTCCACACTCGCCAGTATGAAGCGGGAGGCAGCCATGGCCAAGGCAGTGGGCATTGATGTGAGCAAGGCGGTGCTGGATGTCGCATTCGATGAGCAAGGCACAGTCCGGCGTTTTGCCAACGAACCGGAGGGTTGGGCACAGCTGGTTGAGCTGATTCACCCGGGTGAAGTCAGCCAGGTGGTACTCGAGGCCTCCGGCGGTTATGAGCAGGGCGTTCTGATGGCGCTGGCGCAGTCGGGGCTGCCCGTATGTCAGGTTAATCCCCGTCAGGCGCGTGATTTTGCCCGGGCCAACGGCGCACTGGCGAAGACAGATGCCATTGATGCGCGCATGCTCGCGCAGATGGGGACGACGCTGTCGCTGCGTCGTTATGTCGCTCCCACTGCGGCACAGCAGCAGTTGCGGGAACTGGTGGCCCGGCGTGCGGCGCTGGTGAACATGCGCTCCGCCGAACGCAATCGCCTGCACCAGGCTAGCGTCAGTGTTCGCGCTTCCATCGAAGCGTTGTTGGACACGCTGAACGAGCAGATCCAGCACCTGGAGGCTCAGATCCGTCAGCTGCTGCAACACGAGATCGGGCTGGCTGAGCGTGCGGCTCGGCTCGAGCAGGTGCGCGGGATCAGCCAGACCAACGCGGCGAGTCTATTGGCGCACGTGCCCGAACTCGGCCAGCTGGATCGCAAGGCCATCGCCAAACTGGTCGGCGTTGCGCCGTTGAACCGCGACAGCGGCACTCAGCGAGGCAAGCGCACCAGCTGGGGCGGACGGGCGCAGGCGCGCAAGGCCTTGTACATGGCCACGCGCGTGGCCGTGCAGCATGAACCGTCACTAAAGGATCGATATCAACGGCTGCTAGACCAGGGCAAGCCCAAGAAAGTCGCCACCATGGCTTGCATGCGCAGCCTGCTCACCCGGCTCAACGCTATGCTCCGCGACGGCTCCGACTGGCAACCCGAGGCCGCAATGAGTGCCTGAATCGACACAGTTGCTTGCCAGGTGAGGAAATCCGTTTGCCGGCCGCCTCGTGGAATCCGGGGTTTTTCGACTGTGGGAAGCACCCTGCGTGGCCTCAGGCCTTCTCGGCGCACCGCAACGCGGCCGCGCCCACGCGCAGGATGCGCATGTCGCCCCAGGGGGTGCCGGTGCCGGCGTTGACGGTGATGGCCACGGACAGCTCGCGGGCCGGGTCCGCCCAGGCGCCGGAGCCACCGAAGCCGAAGTGGCCGAAGGCGCGGCGGGGCCGGCGGTGGCGCAGCACGAAGGGCTGGTGAAAGCCCATGCGCCAGCGCATGGGCGCGTACAGGGACCGGTCCAGGGCGAAGACCTGCTGTTCGCTGATGGTGTTCACGGTTTCGGGCTGGAGGATGCGCGCGCCGTCCAGTTCGCCGCCGCACGCCAGCGCACCATAGATCCGGGCCAGCGAGCGGGCGGTAAAGACGCCGTTGACCGCCGGCATGGCCGCGCGCAGATATTCGGGTTTGTTCAGCAGGCGGGGCTGGAAATCGGCGATGGTGACCGATTCCAGAAAGGCGGAGAAATCCGGCACCATGCCCCATTCGCCCAGCCGCGCCCAGCTCTTGTTCATGGCGCGGCGCACCTTGCGCTTGCGGCGCCGTTTCGCGGTATCCGGCGGCCGGGGCGCGTCCGGATCACGGCCGATGAGCAGTTCGGCCATGCGGTGATGCTCGTGGTCCGGCACGCCGATAAAGCAGCCGTCCAGGCCCAGCGGTTCGGCCAGGGCCGTGCGCACCCGGTCGCTGATGAATTCGCCGCTGGCCCGGTTGATCAGTTCCCCGATCAGCCAGCCGAAGGTGAGGGCGTGATAAACGCTGTAGGGTTGGTAATCCAGATTGGGCGGCGCGGCGGCCAGGGCGGCGGTGACTTTGTTCCAGTCCGTGAGATCCGCCGCGCTCAGCCCCAGATCCCGAATGCCGAACAGGCCCGCGCGGTGGGTGAGAATGTCGCGGATGGTAATGGCTTCCTTGCCGTTGGCGGCAAACTCGGGCCAGTGCTTGCTGACGGGATCGTCATAGGCAAGCTTGCCTTCTTCCACCAGCTGATGGAGCAGGGTGGAAGTCACGCCCTTGGTGGTGGAAAAGGACACGGACAGGGTGTCCTCTTGCCAGGGCTCGCCGGCCTCGTTTTTCACGCCGCCCCAGACATCCACCACGGGCTCACCGCGAAAATAGACACAGGCCGCGCCTCCGCCCGGGGCCTTGTTCAGCTGACGGCGGAAGACTTCTTCCACCTTGCGGAATGCGGGGGTGCTGTAGCCTCCGGTGTCGGTCATGAAACGACTCCCTGCTGAAACCTGCCTTGCTTATACGCACGCGAAGGCCTTCGTTCAAGGTGTGGTGCGGGAAATGGCCCGCCCGGAACCCCTGACCCGGGACAGGTGCCGGGATGGACGGGGCTGCTTCCCCGGGATGTGCAGCGGGGCCGTGGAAAAGGCGGCGTTGGTTTTTGTACCCCATTTGGGTGATTCGGCTGGGGGCCGCGCCGGCTAGTCTTGACCCGGAATGCCGCGTCTTACGCGGGGGAAGCAATCCAATGGGGAGAACAAGACTATGTTGTATGCACAATTCCGGAAAATCGGCGGAAACGGCCTTCTGGCACTGATACTGGCGGCCGCGCTGGGCCTGACCGCATGCGGTGGCGGAGGCGGCAGTGACAGCTCCGATCCGGACACCAATTCCAATACCACGGATGACGCTCCGTCGAATGACACCAATATTTCGGCTTCAGATCTTCAGGGCACCTGGTCGGGCAGTATCGAGCCCTATGATTCGAATGTCGTCGCCGGCCAGTTCGGTCCCCTTTCGATTACGTTTGACTCCGGCGGTGATATAAGCCAGGTCGATCTGGACGGTTCCACCCAAACCGGAGTGACCGGCGCCCGGCAGAGCAAGCCCACCGATTCCGACCAGATCTTTGAATACCGCCTGGCGGGAGGTGAGCTGGACGGCGATACTTTCTTCCTGTGGGTGAACGGGGACAGCACCCATGCCGCTGTGGTCTTCGAGGACGGATCCATGGGCGTAATCCAGAAAGGTGCGACCGAGGGTTCCTATGGCAACGCCGATGCCGTGGCGGGTTCCTGGTCGGGTGCCTCAGTCTATCTGATTCAGGACAATGGACTGACCGAAGACGGTTTCGATGATGTAGCCGGTTCGTATGCCGTGAACGGCAGTATCGTGGAAAGCACGGATCTGTCATTCACTGATCCGGCCGGTGAAGGCAACGATGACTGCCTGAATATCAAGCATGAGCTGGACGGGTTCAACCCCAGCTATGGGGTCTATGACACCGCCCAGGCGAGCGGCGGGGGCGGGGATTGCCCGGGCTCTACCCCGGTTCCGGCCGATGTCTATGCCAGTCCCGATGCTGATTTCATGATGATTCTGGCTGGCTGTGAGGCCGGTGATGAAGGCAGCGGGGCGCTGGACGAGTGCAGCGTTGCCGTTCTGAACAGGCAGTAAGGGCTCGCGGGCGCCGGAGGTCCCGGCGCCCGCGTTACCTGCGGCCTCAGACCACCCGTGGACGCATGTCCACTTCGTCCAGATTCTTGTCGAATGCATCGGTGAGCAGGCAGTCGTAGCGCAGTACGTCGTAGTCCAGGATGGGCTGGACGTCGTTCTGGCTGATCACGCCTTTCTGCGCCGCGTCTTCCAGCCGCTCCTTCAGGGTCTCGCCGCTGAGCTGGTCCTTGCCGTCCGCCTTGAGGAAGGCCTTGTAGGCGGGTTCGACTTCCAGCAGCTTGTTGTAGGTGTTCTCCACCCGGCCCAGCGAATCCTCGGGATCGCCGCTGATGTAGACATAGCGCGACAGATCCTCGCGCACCTTGTTGGGCTCCATGATGTAGCCGCCCAGGCTGCGCACCAGATTGTCGCTCGGATGCTTGACCGGCTGCCCCCAGGGGAAGGCCAGGCGCTTGAGCACCTTCGCGATGGCGGGCACGGGGAAGTTGTCGATGAAATCATCGAAGGCTTCATAAGCCCGGCTCAGCGCGCGCTGCAGGGCATAGTCCGCGTGGGTGTCGGCGACTTCGTCGCCTTCCAGCTTGTCGTGGTATTTCAGGATGGCGCTGGCGATCACCATCTGGCTGTGCATGTCGCCCAGGCGCCCCGAAAGCAGTTCGCGGAACTTGAGCGAGCCGCCCAGCACGCCCAGGGCCACATCGGCGGTGACCGAGAAGGCGGCGGAGTAGCGGTTGAGGATGCGATACCAGGGCTTGCTGAAGTCGCTGGCGTCGCTCGGGATTTCGCCCAGCCGGCCGGCGGTGAGCCCCAGCGCCAGGGTGCGGCTCATGCGCGAGAAGGTATAGCCCATGTGACTGAAGAAGAGGCCGTCGAAGGTGTCCAGGCCGCGTTCGGCGTCGTCGTCCTGCAGGCACTTGAGTTCCTCATAGAGGAAGGGATGGCAGCGCATGGCGCCCTGGCCGAAGATCATCAGCGAGCGCGTCATGATGTTCGCGCCTTCCACCGTGATGGCGATGGGCACGGATTGATAGGCCAGGGCCAGGAAGTTGCGCGGACCCAGCTGAATGGCCCGGCCGCCGCCCACGTCCATGCCGTGGTTGATGATGCGGCGCATCAT
>CAZHGU010000143.1:0-4754 GCA_964532105.1 uncultured Alcanivorax sp.
ATCCGGGTGTTGTGCAGCCCGATGCTGAAACCGATCAGGGCGAAGGTGCCCAGCGCGGCGGGCGCGCCCCAGATGCGCAGATTGATGTAGTCGCGGGCGAGATCCTGAACGCGGTCATTGCCGCCCAGCAGGGTCAGCCCCAGTTCCCGCAGCGCCGGATGCGCCAGGATCAGCAAGGCCCCGATGCCCAGCGCCAGCAGCCCGGCGCGGACCAGTACCACCAGGGTGTTGCCGCCGGCACCGGCCGCCTGGGAGACCAGCCCGGTGGTGCTCATGCGCAGGAAGTTGAAGGAAAAATAGAGGAACATGAAGAAGTTGCCGCCCAGGGCCACGGCGGCAAGATAGGCCGGGTCGGGCAGATGGCCCACCACGGCCGTATCCACCAGGCCCAGCAGGGGCGCGGTGATATTGGACAGCAGCATGGGCCAGGCCAGGGCCCAGATGCGTGCGTGCAGGCCGGCACTCATGCGGGTTGGCGCAGCAGGCTCAGCAGGAAGAGACCGGCCGCGGCGACCACAATGGACGGGCCCACGGGGGTATCCGCGAACCAGCTCAGCGCCAGTCCGCCGAAGACCGCCAGCAGGCCGATGACGCTGGCCAGCACGGCCATGCGCTCGGGCGTGGCGGCCAGCCGCCGGGCGGTGGCGGGCGGAATCACCAGCAGGGAGGTGATCAGCAGCACCCCCACGGTGCGGATGGCGCCGGCGATCAGCAGCGCCAGCAGCAGCATCAGCACCAGGCGCGTGCGCAGCACGGGCACGCCTTCCACGCGCGCCAGATCCTCGCTCACGGTAATGCTCAGCAGTGAGCGCCAGTGCGCCACCACCATGATCAGGATGAGCGCGCTGCCGCCCCAGAGCCAGGCCAGCTGGGACCATTGCACCGCCAGCAGATCCCCGAAGAGAAAGGCGAAGAGATCCACCTGCACATCCGTCTGCATGACCGCGATCACGCCCGTCGCCAGGGTGGTATGGGCGACAATGCCCAGCAGGGTGTCACTGGCGAGATGATGCTGTTGCTGCAACGCCACCAGCAGCAGCGCCAGCAGCAGACAGACCACCACCACGCCGGGATAGAGGCTGATCCCCACACCCAGCGACAGGGCCGCGCCCAGCAGCGCGCCATGGGCCAGGGTGTCGCCGAAGAAGGCCATGCGCCGCCAGACCACGAAGGCGCCCATGGGGCCGGCCACCAGGGCCACGGCACAGCCGGCCAGCAGGGGCGCGAGCAGCAGTTCAATCAGCATCGGGGTCACTCACCTCGCCGTGCAGATCATGGGCATGATCGTGTTCATGGGTATAGAGCGCGAGCTGGGACAGCGCCTCCGGCGAGCGGGCGAAGAGTTCGCGGAAGGCCGGATTGCGGCTCACGGACTCGGGGGTGCCGTGGCAGCAGACATGGTGATGCAGGCAGATCACCCGGTCGGTGGCGGCCATGACCATGTGCAGATCATGGGAGATCAGCAGAATGGCACAGCCGATCTCGTCGCGCACATCCGCGAGCAGCTGATAGAGCGCGTCCTGGCCCACAATGTCCACGCCCCGGGCGGGCTCGTCCAGCACCAGCACATGGGGGCGGCGCAGCAGCGCCCGGGCCAGCAGCACGCGCTGCATTTCCCCGCCGGAGAGCTGTTGCACGGCGCGCGCTTGCAGATGATCCACGCCCGTGCGCGCCAGCGCCGCCCGGCGATCGGCATCCGGGTCCGCCAGCCAGAGGAAACGGTCCACCGTCAGCGGCAGGCTCTCGTCCAGCGCCAGATGCTGGGGCACATAGCCCAGACGGATGCCGGGCCGGCGCCGAACCCGGCCCCGGTCCGGTTTCAACAGGCCCAGCGCCACCCGCGCCAGGGTGGTCTTGCCGGCGCCGTTGGGCCCGATCAGGCTGACAATGCTGCCCGGTTCCAGGCGCAGCGAGACCTGATCCAGCACGGGCGTGTCCCCGAGCCGTTTGTCCACGTCCTGCAGGTCGATCAGCGGTTCCATGAAATCTTCTGCGGCGGTGCGCGAAAGCGACAATGATATACTTCAGCCCGCCTGGAATCATCCGCGGTCACGCCAGGCCGCGATCGGAATGCGGAGATCGTCTTGCGGCTTTTGCCCCTGTTGTTGTTGCTGATGGCCCCGGCCCTGTCCGCTGAAACACGCCTGCTGGCCAGTATCGAGCCGCTGGCCATGGTCACCCGCGAAGTTTCGGGGTCGGGGGTCGAAGTCGATACGCTCATGCGTCCGGGGCAGAGTCTGCACGGCGCCAGCCTGACGCCGGGGCAGGTGCGCGCGCTGCGCGACGCGGAACTCTTTGTCTGGCTGGGGCCGGAAGCGGAACCACAGCTGGCGCCGCTGGTGGCGCGGCGCGCGGGGCCGGATCTGGCGCTGCTGTCGCTGGAGGGTGTCCACCGGCTGCACGCGGACGACGACCATGCCCACGAACACGGCGGCGGCGGCGACCATGACGAGGCCGAAGCCACGGCCCTGGATCCCCATCTCTGGCTGGACCCGCACAATATGGCGCGCCTGGGACAGGCGCTGGCGGCGCGTCTGGGGCGTGACGATCAGGCCTTTCAGCAGGAACTGGAAGCGGCCCGCGAGTCGGTGCGGACCCGGCTTGAACCGGTGAAAAACCGAAGCTATGTGAGTCAGCACGATCCCTGGCGTTATTTCGCCGAGGCCTTCGGGTTGCGTCCGGCGCTGGTGGCCAGCGAGGGGATTGCTGCCGGGGCCAGTGCCCGGCGCTTCGTCGAGCTGGCCCGTGCCATGGAGCGTCGGGAGGTTCGGTGCGTACTGGCGGAACCGGACGCCCGGCGCGCGCTGCTGGAGCGCCTGTGCCGCGACGATTGCCGTCTGGTGGAACTGGATCCGCTGGGCCGGTCCCGGACGAACACCGGTTATACCGACTTCCTGGATCATCTGGGTGGGCGTTTTCGCACCTGCCTGGGCGGCTAGCAGGTTGTTAAAGCTCGCGCAGGGGCGCCAGCAATGGCGGGGATTCGGGCCGCTGATCCTCCCGTGCTTCCGGACGCAGCGGCGCGCGCAGGCGCTCGGATTGGCGCCGTTCGCGGAAGAACAGGTCCGAGTCCCGGTAGCGATCCTCGTCGCTCAGCGAGTTCATGCCACCCTCGTCCTCGGCATTGCCCAGCTCCACCGGGCTCTCCAGAAACAGCGAGTTCAGCTCTTCGCTGTCCATCGACGGCGCCGAGAAACGTTCGCTCATTTCCGCCGAATTCCGTTCCTCGGGCAACTCGGCGGAATCGGGCAATTCCTCGCCCCGGGCCAGAATGGGCAGCAATGCCAGCACGATCCAGTATCTCATGGCTTCTACTGTACGCCCTTGAGCCGCCGCAAGGGTAGCCCCCGCGCACGCTTGTGGATGACACTGTCCCGGGCCGTGCTTACCATACAGCTCTGGTTCCGGCAGGCGGCCTTGCAAGGCCGTCGATGTCCGGCGCAAGCCCGGGGGAAGGTAGTCATAGCCGATGATCATCGATGAAGGGAAGGTACCCCGCCTGGCGGTAACCGGCTGGGGACACGCCTGGCTGACCGGCCGGCGCGGCGACCGCCATGATCAGCCCAACCTGGCCCGCGCGCTGGACGACGTGATCGAGCGGGGTTTCAATACCATCGCGCTCGATCCCTGTCCCCACCTGATTGCTGCACCGGTCACCGGTATCCACCTGGATCGTTTCGAGTTGCTGCCCGAGGCCCGGTCCGGTCTGTCCCGATCCGTGCTGGTACGTCCGCGCCGGGCCCTGCTGGAGGTGCTGGCGGCGGCACAAGAACGGGGGCTGGGGGTGTGGCTGTCCAGCGCCTTTCTCCCGGACAGCCAGGCCCGCCGCTCCTTTGTCCGTCGTCCCCGGGATTTCGTGCGGGTCTGGTCCGAGACCCTGGATTTTATCCAGCGCGAAGGCCTGGGCGAGACCGTGCGGGCCGTAGATTTCGGCCGCGAGTTTCCGGCACCGCCGGCGGGCTGGGGCGCCTACCGGCGTATCTTTCACCGCCATCCGCGCAACCCCTTGCCGCTGACCACTACCTGGTCGCCGTCCATGGTACGCCGGGCGGAGCCCTATCTGCTGGAAGTGCCGCGCGCGCTGCGCGCCAGCTTCCCCGGCTATCTGTACGGTCTGTCGGCCACCATGCCGTTGATGGCACATCTGCGGCAGCTGGATACCAGTGAACTGGATTTTCTCGATTACCATTTCTGGCTCAACGACGACCGCTGGTTTCAGCTTGCGTCGGGGGAGCTGGCGGGCCGTCTGGCGGGGTCGCTGTTCGGGCCTGTGCAGGGCCGGGTCGCGGGGCTGGCCTGGCGCGCCCGGCGTGCCGCCTGGCAGCAGCGCGCGGATGAGCGGCTGGAGGAGTTTCTGGAATTCTGCCGGGTCCGGCGGCTGGAACCGGCGTTGACCGACGGTTTCGTGCACTTTCCGCGCGGCGGCGTCGATCGCACCCTGGCGCGGGAACTCAGTGACCGTGTGGTGACCCGGGCGGTGGCCGGCGGCGCCCGGGTGGTTACGCCGGGCCATCAGACACGCGTGCGTGAAGGCCGGCTCTGGGACGACACACAGTGGATTCTGCGCCAGACCCGGCGCATTCTCACCGGTCCGGGGCGCTGAACCGGCCTCCAGCCTGTGCCTTCCGCTCCACAGGGGGAGGCAAGCCGGGGCTGGCATGGTATAAAGTGTTTTTCGCAGGGACCCGAGAAAAATAACAAGGGGGTGCTATGAAATCCATCCGGGGCCTGGCGGTCCTTGTGCTCTTGCCGGC
>CAZHGU010000144.1:0-4736 GCA_964532105.1 uncultured Alcanivorax sp.
GCGAACGATTGTACGAGACGCGGAGCGTGAAACCGCCTGGAACCCGGTCCGGACATGCTCGACGCGGCCGAGCGTGCTCATGAAGCACTCATGACCATGATGGATTTTCTCGCCGCCGGTCAGTCCCTGCGTTCGGAGAACGAGCTGATCGCCGAGCTGCGGCGTTTGCTGGGCGAAGACGATCCCGGGGGACCGGGCCCGGGCACGGCCGCCGCCGATACCACCGAGTCATCCTCGCAACCGCAAGCGGGATCGCCGGGCGAGGCTCCGCCGTCGGGGCCCGGTCCCCGGGCCGAGGCGCCGCCGGAGCCGGCCGAAGAGTCCCCGCCCGAAGCACAGGCCGAATCCGTGGGGCCGGAGGACATGGATCCGGAAATGGTGGAGGTCTTTCTGGAAGAGGCGGACGAGGTGCTCGAATCCGCCAGCGAAGCCCTGGAGCAATGGCAGCAGAACGATGATCCGGAGCCGGTCCAGGGGCTGCAGCGCGATCTCCATACCCTCAAGGGCGGCGCGCGCATGGCCGGGCTGACGCCCATCGGCAACCTGAGCCACGAACTGGAAAACATCTACGAGGGCTTTGATCAGGGCCGCTTTGAAACCGGTCAGGCGCTGTTCGATCTGCTCCACGCCTGTCAGGACCGGCTGGCGGAGATGGTCGACGGGGTGCGTACAGGCGAGGGCTGTGTGGCCGCCCCAGAGCTGGAAGAGGCCATCCGGCAGTTCATGGAGCACCCCGACCAGCCCCCGGAACTGCCCGGCCGCGCCCCGGCGACCGCACCCGAACAGCCGGCGCCCGCGGCGGAACCGGCTGCTGAACCCGCACAACCCGGGCCGGCGCCGGAGCCGGCCGCGTCCGTATCCGAAGGGGCCGAACCGGCCGCTGCGGTGGAGGGAGCCGCGCCGCCCCCTCCACCGGAGCGGGATCCGGAACTGGTCAGCATCTTCCTGGAAGAGGCGGACGAAATCCTGGAGTCGGCCAGCAACGAGCTGGAAAGCTGGATCGAGGCGCCGGAAAACCTGGACGAGGTGCAGTCGCTGCAGCGCGATTTGCACACCATCAAGGGCGGCGCGCGCATGGCCGAGGTACCGGAGCTGGGCAATCTGGCCCATGAGCTGGAAAACCTCTATGAGGGCCTGGCCCAGAAGCAACTTTCCGCGCAATCCACGCTCTTCGATCTGCTGCACCGCTGCCATGACCGGCTGGCGGAAATGGTTGACGCGGTGCGCAACGACGAGGGCATCCATCCGCCCGATCATCTGGTCCAGGCCATCCACGACTACATGGCGAATCCGGCCGGTTTTACGCTGCCGGCGGCACAGCCGGCCGGCGGAACGTCCACACAATCGGCGCCGCCTTCCGCCGGAGACGAGGAAGCGGAACAGCCCTCGGCGGACGTGGACAGCGATATCCTGTCGCTCTTCATGGAGGAGTCCGGCCAGCTCAGCGAGGTGATCGAGCAGAAGATCAGCGCCTGGCGGGAAGAGCCGGACAACCCGGCCCATCGCGATGAACTGGCCCGTGCGCTGCATACGCTCAAGGGCGGCGCGCGCCTGGCCGGCCTGGACAAGCTGGGCGAGATCAGCCATGAATTCGAGAACCTGCTCAACGAGCAGCAGCAAAGCCGCGAACCGCCGGGCGAGCACTTTTTCAATCAGCTGGATGATTACCAGGAACAGATCGCGCGGCGCATGGCGACGCTGCGCGAAGTGGCCGCCGCCGGCTCCGGACCGCCCGATACACCGCAACAACCGGCCGAACAGGATCAGTCCCAGCCGCCGGCGCAGCAGCAAACGCCCGCCGCGCAGCAAGAGGACGCGAACACGCAGACCGACACCCGGGGCAAGCGCCAGAATCAGGCCCAGCCCCAGGAAATGGTGCGCCTGCCCGCGGATGTGCTCGAATCCCTGGTGAACCTGGCGGGCGAAACCAGTATCAACCGCGGCCGGGTGGAACAGGGCATCAGCGAATTCAGTCTGCACGTGGAGGAAATGGGCAGCACCGTCCAGCGCCTCTATGATCAGCTGCGCCGGCTCGACGCCGAGACCGAGGCCCAGATCAAGGCCACCTACAAGCAGGAAGTGGAAGCGGGCGAGCGTGAAGAGGGCTTCGATCCGCTGGAGATGGACGAGTACTCCGAGCTCAACCAGATCACCAAACAGCTGTCCGAATCCGCTTCCGACCTGCTCGATCTGAAGCAGACCCTGCTGGACAAGACGCGCGACACCGAAACCCTGCTGCTGCAACAGGCGCGCATCAACACCGAGCTGCAGGAAAAACTCATGCGCACGCGCATGGTGCCCTTCTCGCGTCTGGTGCCGCGTCTGCGCCGGATCGTGCGCCAGGCTTCCGGCGAAGTGGGCAAGCGCGTGAGCTTCGAGGTGCTCAATCCGGAAGGCGAGCTGGACCGTACCCTGCTCGAACGGGTGGTGGCGCCGCTGGAGCATATGCTGCGCAATGCTGTGGACCACGGCGTCGAGACGCCGGAAGAACGCCGTGAGGCGGGCAAGGACGAAAGCGGCCAGGTCTGGCTGGAGCTCACCCGCGAGGGCGGCGAGGTCATGCTGGTGCTGCGTGACGACGGTAAGGGCATCGACACCGACAAGGTGCGCGAGAAAGCCATCGAGCGTGGTCTCATGGATCCCAATGCCCAGCTCACCGATCAGGAAATCCAGCAGTTCATCTTCGACGCCGGCTTTTCCACTGCGGGCGCGGTCACCCAGCTCTCCGGCCGGGGCGTGGGCATGGATGTGGTCGCGTCCGAGATCAAGCAGATGGGCGGCTCGGTAAGCATTGATTCCATCAAGGGTCAGGGCACCCGGTTCGTGGTTCGCCTGCCGTTCACACTCGCCATGAACCGCGCGCTCATGGTGTCGGTGGGCGAGGACGCCCATGCCATTCCGCTCAACCAGATCGAGGGCGTGGTGCGCATCAGTCCCTATGAGCTGGAAGAATATCTGGGCGAGGACGGCGCGCCCTATCACTATGCCGGGCAGGCCTATGATCTGGAATACCTGGGCACCTACGTGCACGGCACCTCGGGGCATCGTTTCGACAACCAGAGCCTGCCGCTGCCGCTGCTGCTGATTCGCAGCACGGAACACTCGGTGGCGTTGCTGGTGGACAGCCTGATCGGCTCGCGCGAAGTCGTGGTGAAATCCGTGGGCCCGCAACTGTCCACGGTGGCCGGCATCAACGGCGCCACCATTCTGGGCGACGGCTCCGTGGTGATCATTCTGGATATCCATTCGCTCATCCGTGCGTCCCAGCTGCAGCGTCAGCACGAGGCCGTGGAACAGCAGGAGAGCTTCGGGCTGACCGAGGAAGTCGACGAGGTTCCGGTCGAGGCGCAAGCCGAAGAAGCGGATACCGGCGAACCCGCCGACGAGGAGGCCGAAACCGCCGAAACGCCCATGATCATGGTGGTGGACGACTCCGTGACCGTGCGCAAGGTGACCGGCCGGACCCTGGAGCGCAGCGGCTACGAAGTGGTGACCGCCAAGGACGGCATGGACGCGGTGAGCAAGCTGGAGGAACACCTGCCCTCGCTGGTGGTGCTGGATATCGAGATGCCGCGCATGGACGGTTTCGAGGTGGCCTCGCACATGCGTCACAGTGAACGCCTGGGCGAGGTGCCCATCATCATGGTGACCTCGCGCACCGGCGAGAAACACCGTGAACGCGCCTTCGACATCGGCGTGAACGCCTATATGGGCAAGCCCTTCCAGGAAAGCGAGCTGCTCAACACCATCAGTGAACTCATCGGCGCCACCCGGGAAGCCGAGGATTCATGACCACCGCCAGCCCGCGCATCGGCACTATCGCGGACAGTTCATTGCAGGGCCATCTGCTTACCCAGGCGGTCCGGGCCCAGGGCTTCCAGGTGGCGGTGAACACGGATCCGGAAAACCTTGATCGCGCCTGGCTGGAATCGGAGGAGGTGGATCTGTGGATGGTGGATCTCACCTCCGAGGATCGCTGGCAGCACTTTCTCGACGATCTGCTGGAAAACGCCGCCGCGCCCATTCTCTTCTGTGACGGTCAGGCGCCCGATCGCGCGGCAGCGGAATATCCACGCTGGGAGCGTCGGCTGCTGGGCAAGATGCTCGACTATGTGGAGCGCCCGCATGTGGACGAATCCCTGGAGGAGCTGGAAACGCACACTGCGGCGACCAGCATCGAACCGCCCAGCGAATTCCGCCAGCTTTCCGCCCCCGCTGGTGCGCCCGAACGCGTCTGGGTACTGGGTGCTTCGCTCGGCGGCCCGGCGGCGGTGAAGGAATTTCTGGATTGTCTGCCGGCCGAGCTGCCCGTGGCCTTCGTGCTGGCGCAGCATATCGACGCGGGCTTTCTCGAGACCCTGACCCGGGTGCTGGTACGCGACAACGACTTCGAATGCCGGATCGGTTATCAGGGCGAACAGCTGCAACACGGTCATGTGATTCTGGCGCCGGTGGAATACGAGATCGGCTTCGGCGCGGACGGCAGCGTCCATTCCACGGACCAGGCCTGGGAAGGGCCCTATGCGCCGTCCATTGATCAGGTCATCAACAATGTGGCGGGCTGTTTCGATACCCGCAGCGGCGCCATTCTGTTTTCCGGCATGGGCAACGACGGCTCCATTGCCGGGCCCTTGCTGAACAGCCGCGGCGCGCCCGTATGGGCCCAAAGCACGGACAGCTGCGCGGCCAGCAGTCAGCCGGATTCCGCCCGCGAGACCGGTTGTGTATCCTTCAGT
>CAZHGU010000145.1:0-4720 GCA_964532105.1 uncultured Alcanivorax sp.
GTACGCAAGGGCTTTCAACAGCCTGCTAGCCGGCGTCCGTCAGGATGGCCTTGGTGACACTGCCCGTGGCGATCAGCCGCTGTCGCTCGCCGTTGTCCGCGTGCACCTCGGCGCGCATGGCGGCCAGGGTGCGGCCCAGCCGGTCCACATGCGCCCGGATGGTCAGGCGGTCGCCGCTGCCGGCGGCGCGCAGCAGACTGACATGGGTTTCAATGGACACCGGATGCTGATGACCTTCCAGCTGTGACACCGCCGCGAAGAAACAGGCGACATCCACAAAGGCATAGACAATGCCACCGTGCAGCGAGCCTTCCGGATTGACGGTGAATTCGTTCATGGCGATGGCGATTTCCGCGGCGCCGTCGCCGGCGTCGAGCAGTTCCAGCCCGCAGGCCTGGTGAAAGGGATGGGCCAGAACCCGGTCCCGGACTTCCTGGAGACGTTGTTCCATGGGCGCGGGGCTTTACTTGTTGCTCTTCATGGACTGGAAGAATTCCTCGTTGGTCTTGGTCTGACGCATCTTGTCGATGAGGAATTCGATGGCCGCGATTTCGTCCATGGGATGGAGCACCTTGCGCAGCACCCACATGTTCTTGATTTCCTGTTCGTCCACCAGCCGTTCCTCGCGGCGCGTACCCGAACGGTTGATGTTGATGGCCGGGAAGACGCGCTTTTCCGAGATCTTGCGGTCCAGGTGCAGCTCCATGTTGCCCGTGCCCTTGAACTCCTCGAAGATCACCTCGTCCATCTTGGAGCCGGTTTCCACCAGGGCGGTGGCGAGAATGGACAGCGAACCGCCTTCCTCGATATTGCGCGCCGCGCCGAAGAAACGCTTGGGCTTTTCCAGCGCATGAGCGTCCACGCCGCCGGTGAGCACCTTGCCGGACGAGGGCACCACGGTGTTATAGGCGCGCGCCAGCCGGGTAATGGAATCGAGCATGATGACCACGTCCTGCTTGTGTTCCACCAGCCGCTTGGCCTTCTCGATCACCATTTCCGCTACCTGCACATGGCGCGCCGGCGGCTCGTCAAAGGTGGAGGCCACGACTTCGCCGCGCACCGTGCGCTGCATTTCCGTCACTTCCTCCGGACGCTCGTCGATCAGCAGCACGATGACGTGACATTCCGGATTCGAGCGCGTAATGGACTGGGCGATATTCTGCAGCAGTACCGTCTTGCCCGCCTTGGGCGGCGCCACGATGAGCCCGCGCTGGCCCTTGCCGATGGGCGCGACCAGATCAATGATGCGCGCGGTAATGTCCTCGGTGGCGCCGTTGCCCTGTTCCATGACCATGCGTTCGGTGGGGAACAGGGGCGTGAGATTTTCGAACAGGATCTTGTTCTTGGCGTTTTCCGGCTTGTCGAAGTTGATTTCGCTGACCTTGAGCATCGCGAAATAACGTTCGCTGTCCTTCGGCGGCCGGATCTTGCCCGCCACGGTATCGCCGGTGCGCAACGAAAAACGCCGGATCTGGCTGGGCGAGATGTAGATATCGTCCGGCCCGGCCAGGTAGGAGCCCGCCGCGGAGCGCAAGAAGCCGAAACCGTCCTGGAGGATTTCCAGCACGCCGTCTCCGTAGATATCGGAGCCGTTCTTGGCGGACTTTTTGAGAATACTGAAAATGACATCCTGCTTGCGCGCTCGGGCCAGGTTTTCCAGGCCCAGTTCCGCGGCGATATCCAGCAGGTCCCCGATTGGCTTCTGTTTGAGTTCAGACAGGTTCATCAGCTTGTAGTGAAGTCCGGATATGAATTGAAGGATTGCACCGAAGGGTGCTGTGGTACTGGCTCTACGGGATTGCTAGGTCGGCATGCCACCGGCGGGAATTTCCGTTCGTCCGGCTTGTCCCCCGTGCCGCATCGCAAGCGCGAACGGCTGGACGAAGTCGCGATCAATTCGCGGGAAAATCCCGAAGGGGGTGCAAAAACGCGATTTGACTTTAGCACCCCGGTATGGGGGTGTCTACCCCCGGTGACGAAGGGGGAGACCCTTCGCCGGGGGTGAACCGGGTTCAGATGGTGCTATCCAGAAAAGCAGTGAGCTGCGATTTCGACAGCGCGCCTACCTTGGTGGCTTCCACATTGCCGTTCTTGAATACGGTCAGGGTGGGAATGCCCCGCACACCGTACTTGCGCGGCGTTTCCGGGTTTTCGTCGATGTTGAGCTTGGCCACGGTCAGCTTGCCGTCGTATTCCTGGACCAGATCTTCCAGAATGGGCGCGATCATCTTGCAGGGACCGCACCAGGAGGCCCAGTAGTCCACCAGTACCGGGCCGTCGGCGTTCAGTACCTTCTCGTCAAAATCGGAGTCGGTGACCTCGATAATATCGCCGCTCATGAATGTCTCCTGGCTTGGGTTGATTGGATGCCATAATATCAGGCGCCTGAAGGCGAATTTCAAGGTGATCCGGCGCCGGGCGTGATGGGTTCTGCCTATGAGCGAGACAACAACAGCCGATAACGCGGACCTGCCCGAGCCCGCCGAGCAGATCGCGGCCCTGGATCTGGGCTCCAACAGCTTCCACATGGTGGTGGGCCGGCTCGCCCAGGGCGAAGTCCGGCTTCAGGACAGCCTGTCCGAGAAGGTGCAGCTGGCGGAGGGCCTGGACGAGAACCGCTATATCACGGACGAGGCCATGGACCGGGCCCTGGACTGTCTGGCCCGCTTCGCCCAGCGCATCAGCGGCATTCCGCGCGGCCGGGTCCGGGTGGTGGGCACCAATGCCCTGCGCATGGCGCGCAATGCGCGCACCTTCATGGCGCGCGCCGAGGCGGTGCTGGGCCATGACATCCAGGTGGTCAACGGCCGCGAGGAAGCGCGGCTGATCTATCTGGGCGTCGCCCATGCCCTGGCCGATGACGAAGGCCGCCGGCTGGTGGTGGATATCGGCGGCGGCAGCACCGAAGTGATCATCGGCGAGCGCTTCGAGGCGCTGGAAACCGAATCCCTGCACATGGGCTGCGTGAGTTTCACGCGCCGGTTCTTTCCCGATGGCGGCATCGACCGCGAGCGCATGCGTGCGGCGGTCACGGCCGCGCGCCGGGAAGCACTGGCCATCGACGCCGCCTATCGCGCTTCCGGCTGGAGCCTGCCGGTGGGCGCGTCGGGCACGGTCAAGGCCATTGCCCGGGTGTGCGAGCGTCAGGACTGGAGCACTTCCGGGATTACCCGTGCGGGCCTGGAGGCCATCGAGGAGCAACTGATCGAGGCCGGGCATGTGGACAAGATCAAGCTCAAGGGCCTGAGCGCGGACCGCAAGCCCATTTTCGCCGCCGGTCTGGCCATTCTGCGCGGGTTGTTCGAGCAGTTCGAGCTGGAGGAAATGGCGGTATCCACGGGGGCGCTACGCGAGGGCCTGCTCTATGACCTGCTGGGTCGCTTTCAGCACGAGGATGTGCGCGAGCGCACCGTGGTGGCCATGATGCGCCGCTACGGGGTGGACCCGGAGCAGAGCCGGCGCGTGGCGGACACCGCCGAGCAGCTGCGCCGGGCCGTCGCCGAGACCTGGGAACTGGACGAGGAATACGCGGATGGCCTGCGCTGGGCGGGTCAGCTCCATGAGCTGGGCCTGGCCGTGTCGCACAGCCAGTTTCACAAGCACGGCGCCTACCTGCTGACATATTCCGACATGCCCGGTTTCTCGCGCGAGGAACAGCAGGCGCTGGCCTTTCTGGTGCGCGGGCATCGCCGCAAACTGCCGCTGTCCGTATTGGCCGAACAGCCGGAAGAGGACCAGACCGCTCTGCTACGCCTGTGCCTGCTGCTGCGTCTGGCCGTGCGGCTGCACCATGCCCGGCGCGACGGCGTGCCCGCCGGACTTACCCCCCGGGCGCATGCACAGGGGCTGGAGCTGGCGTTCCCGGACAACTGGCTGGCGGAGCATCCGCTCACGCGCGCCAATCTGGAAGAGGAGCAGGGGTACTGGCGCGCGGCGGACTATGAACTGGAGCTGACCTGACCGGCCAGACGTTCCAGCAGCACCCGCTGGGCTGAACGCGGCGCTTCTTCCGCGCCGGGCTGGACGCGCTCATAGTGACCGTCCGGATGCAGGAACCAGGCCTGGCAGTTGTCTTCCAGATAGGGCTGGAGGCCGTCGTCGATGACGCGCTGCTTCAGATCCGTGCCCAGTATGGGAAAACAGGTTTCCACCCGGTTGAACAGATTGCGGTCCATCCAGTCCGCGCTGGAGCAATACACCAGTTCGTCGCCGCCGTGGTAGAAATAATGCACCCGGCTGTGCTCCAGGAAACGATCCACAATGGAACGCACCCGGATGTTCTCGGACAGCCCGGGAATGCCCGGACGCAGACAGCAGATGCCGCGCACGATCAGCTCGATCTCCACGCCCGCCTGACTGGCCCGATACAGCGCCTGCATGACACGGCGTTCGGTGAGCGCGTTGAACTTGGCCACGATCCGCGCCTTGCGGCCCGCGAAGGCCTCGGAGGTTTCGAACTCGATCAGATCCAGCAGGGTCTTGTGCAGGGTAAAGGGGGAATGACGCAGGTGCTTCAACCGCGCCGCCTTGCCCATGCCGGTCAGCTCCTGAAAGATCTTGTGCACGTCCTGGCACACGGACACATCCGAGGTCATGAGCCCGTAGTCCGTGTACATGCGCGTGGTCTTTGTGTGGTAGTTGCCCGTGCCCAGATGGGCATAGCGCTTGATGCCCGAGGCGTCCCGGCGCACCACCAGCATCATCTTGGCGTGGGTCTTGT
>CAZHGU010000146.1:0-4678 GCA_964532105.1 uncultured Alcanivorax sp.
CCTTGAGTTCGTCCAGTTCGCTGTGCAGTTGTTCCACCACGGCATCCGGATAGTTCCAGTCAAAACCCACCCGGGCGGCCTTTTTCTGCAGCTTGCTGGCGCGCTGCATGGGCGGCAGTCCCTCGGGCACGCCGTCCAGAATGCTCCGGCGCTGCTCGCCTTTCTCCGCGCGTTCCGCCGCCTTGATGGTTTCCCAGTCCCGCAGGACCTCTTCCGCGGTTTCATTGTCCGCGTCGGCGAAGACATGGGGATGGCGGCGTACCATCTTGTCCACAATGGTGCGGGCAACATCATGAAAGTCGAAACTGCCCTCTTCCGCCGCCATCTGTGCGTGGAAGACCACCTGCAGCAATAAATCACCCAGTTCGTCCTTCAGTTCCGCGCGGTCGCCACGGGCAATTGCATCGGCCACCTCGAAGGCTTCTTCCACGGTATAGGGCGCAATGGTGTCGAAGTTCTGCTCCAGATCCCAGGGACAGCCGCCGTTCGGGTCCCGGAGCCGGGCCATGACGTTCAGGAGGCGATTGATGGATGTGGTGTCTTGATCGGTCATGGGGGACGGTTTCCGTGTTCTGGTGACAAATCGGACCTCAGTCGAAAGACGAAAGTCAAAAGCCGAAAGAAAAATATGAAGGGCGCCGGAGGCGCCCATTCCTTGTTTCTTGCTACTTGCGTCTTGCCTCTTGCGCCTGGAAGTTCGACGCTACTTCTTGTAGCGTCGAACTTCCAACTCCTCGGCAATCTGTTCCATCCGCGCCAGCACATCGCCCAGGTTGCCGAGGTTGTCGATCTCGATGGTCAGCAGCATGGTCACGGACTGATCCTTTTCATGGCTCTGGGTGTGCACGGCGGTAATATTGATGCCCTGGCCGGTGAGTACGGACAACAGATCCCGGAGCAAACCGGTTCGGTCCGGGCCGCGCACATGGATATCCACCGGATAGGTAATGCGATCGGACTGGTTCCAGTTCACTTCGATCACGCGGTCCGGGTTTTCCGACTGCCGGCTCAGCAGTTGCTGGCAACTGGCACGGTGGACGGTCACGCCCCGCCCCCGGGTGATATAGCCCATGATCAGATCCCCGGGTACGGGCTGGCAGCAGGACGCCACATGGGTCATCAGCGTATCCGGATGCTCCTCGTCTCCATCACTGTCTGCTACCGCGTGCGGCGCGCCCGGAGCAAAGGCCAGTTGCTGCTGGCGCTCGTCGGGACGCTGCACCTCCTGGGCCAGCTGCACCACGTCACCCGGACGCAGATCGCCGGCGCCCAGGGCGACGAGCACCTCCTCGCCGTGTTTCAGATGCAGCGCCGGCGCCAGCTGATCCGTGTCCACGGGGTCCAGTGCCAGACGCTTGACTTCGCGCTCCAGAATGCTGCGACCCAGACGGATATGCTCGTCCCGGTCGCGGCGCTTGAACCACTGATGAATGCGTGCATGGGCATAGGAGGTCTGGACATAGCCCAGGGCCGGGTTGAGCCAGTCACGCCTGGGCGCCGCCTCGGATGCAGTAAGCACTTCCACCTGTTCGCCGGTTCGCAGCTGATAATGCAGCGGCACGATGCGGCCGTTCACCCGCGCGCCCCGGCAGGCATGCCCCACTTCGGTGTGGATCTGGTAGGCGAAGTCCACGGGCGTGGCCCCGGCTTCCAGATCCACCACATGGCCTTCGGGGGTAAAGACATAGATGTGTTCGTTGTCCCGGGCCGGACTGAATTCGTCCATGATGCTCGCCAGGCCGGTCTCGCCCAGTTCGTCGTGCCACTCCAGTACCTGCCGCAGCCAGGCGATCTTGCTGTCATAGGCCCGGGCGCGTTCGTCCGGTTCGCCTTCCTTGTAGCGCCAGTGCGCGCACACGCCCAGTTCGGCTTCCTCATGCATGGCGAAGGTGCGGATCTGCACCTCCAGCATCTTGCGCTCGGGGCCGATTACGGCCGTGTGCAGACTGCGGTAGCCGTTTTCCTTGGGCGAGGCGATGTAGTCGTCGAATTCATGGGGCAGGTGCTGCCACAGCGAATGAACAATGCCCAGTACGGCATAGCAGTCGCGCACTTCGGGCACCTGAATGCGCACCGCGCGCACGTCATAGACTTCATTGAAGTCCAGCTGCTTGCGCTGCATCTTGCGCCAGATGCTGTGAATGTGCTTCGCCCGGCCCTGCACCTGGGCGCCTTCAATCCCGGCGCGGTCCAGCTGGCGCTGGAGCTCTTCCACCACCTGTTCGATATAGCGCTCGCGGTCCAGGCGCTTTTCCGCCAGCAGGCCGGCAATCTGCTTGTAGGGATCGGGTTCGAGATAACGGAAGGACAGGTCTTCCAGCTCCCACTTGAGATAGCCCACGCCCAGCCGGTGCGCCAGGGGCGCGTAGATATCGAACACCTCGCGGGCGACCTTGCGGCGGCGATCCTCGTCGGCGTCCTTGACCGCGCGGATGACCACGGTGCGCTCGGCCAGCTTGACCAGCGCCACCCGGACATCGTCGATCATGGCCACCAGCATGCGTCGCAGGTTGTCCAGCTGATCGCCGCTCTGGCCCAGCACCACGTTGCGGCTCGGGTTCATGACACGGCTGATGGCGGCCATGCGCAAAACGCCCTCGATCAGCCGGGCGCTGTCCGGGCCGAAGTCGCGTTCCACTTCGTCCAGGCTCAGGTGGCCCTCGCGCACGGCCCGGTAGAGCACGGCCGCCGGCAGGGAGCCGCCGTCGGCGCCCAGTTCCGCCAGGATCTCGGCCATCTCCAGGCCCATGCGGAAGCAGCCGATGCCGTAGGGCCAGCTCTGTCCACGGGTCTCGGCGGCGTGCTCGCAATCCTCGGCGCGGATACAGGCGAGCTCCAGTTCGTCCGTGTCCGTCATGCGGCAGCGCTCGGCCACACTGGCCAGCCAGTCGGTGAGGTCGGCGTAGCCCGCGCCTTCCAGTGAATGTTCCCGTCGTACGGTAACCATGGCTGTGATCCGTTCAGCGCCGCCGGAAAGCGGCGATGGATTCCGTGTGGTTCGTATGGGGAAACATATCCATGATCCCCGCCGATTCAAGGCAATATCCGTGCCGTGCCAGTTCCCCGGCGTCGCGCGCGAGCGTGGCCGGATTGCAGGATACATAGACCACACGCGCGGCGCCGAGTTGCGCCAGCCAGGGCACCATTTCGGCGGCACCGCTACGCGGCGGGTCCAGCAGCACCCGGTCGAAGCCGCGCTCGGCCCAGGGCTGGCGGCCCGGGTCGCGCGTGAGATCCCAGCTGTAGAAATCCGCGTTGTCCAGGCCGTTGCGGCGGGCGTTTTCGTAGCCGCGTTCCACCATGGCCCGGCTGCCTTCCACGCCCACCACTTCGCCCGCGCGCCGGGCGGCCGGCAGGCTGAAGTTGCCCAGCCCGCTGAACAGATCCAGCACCCGGTGCTCCGGTTCCGGCTGCAACAGCTCCAGCGCCCGGGGCACCATGCGGCGGTTCATCTCCGGATTCACCTGCATGAAGTCCACCGGATGAAAAGCCAGTTCCACATCGAAATCCGGGTGATGGATATGCAGGCGTTCGTCGCCTTCCTCCGGCCAGATGCGGTGCACCGTGTCCTCGTTACCCGGCTGCAGATAGCAGTGCCAGTCGCGGGCGCGGCAGAATTCCACCAGCTGCCGCTGATCCGCTTCCGGCAGCGGGTCCATGTGGCGGAAGATCAGGGCCAGGGCATCGTCGCCGGCGGACACCTCGATCTGCGGAATGCGCTGGCGCATGTCCAGCCCGGCGATGAGTTCGCGCACTTCCGTCAGATGGTGGCCCAGTTCCGGACGCAGGATCTCGCACTGGCGGATATCGGCTACCAGGGCGCTGCGCTTTTCCCGAAAGCCCACCAGCGCGCCCTTTTCGTCCAGATACTTCACGCCCAGCCGCGCCTGGCCCCGATAACCCGTTTCCGGGCCCGTAAGCGGAGCGAGCCAGTGCTCGGGGGTCAGGCCGCCGAAATGCTCCAACTGTTCCGACAATACGGCTTCCTTGCGCCGGCGCTGGGCTTCGGGGCCGAGATGCTGAAGGCTGCAGCCGCCGCAGATATCGGTATGGGCACAGGGCGGCTCCACGCGCTCGGGCGACGGTTCCAGCACCTGTTCCGTGCGCGCTTCATCGAAGCGCTGACGGGTCCAGGTATAGCGAAAGATCACGCGCTCGCCCGGCAGGGCGTTATCGACGAAAACAGCCTTGCCGTTGACCCGGGCCACGCCCCGGCCGTCATGGCTGAGATCCTCGATGTCGGCTTCCACCGGCTCGGCGGGAATCTGCTTGCGGCGCCGGCGCCCCATCAGCGGCCCCAGGCGGCAAGAAAGTCGTTGAAATGGGGTTTGTCTTCGGCGGCGAGATAATCGCGCAGCAGCTGCATTTCCTCTTCACAGCCTTCCGGGCTCAGATGGCCGCGCATGACCTGAAAACGCAGATAGACCAGCCAGGTGTTGAGCACATCGGTTTCGCAGTAATCGCGGATGCCGCGGATGTTGCCCTCGGTGAATTCGTCGAACACCTTGCCGCCGCTCATGCCCATCTTGCCGGGAAAGCCCAGCAGGGTGGCGATCTGATCCAGGGGCGCGAAGGCGCGCGGATTATAGAGCGCGAGTACATCCATGAGATCCAGATGGCGCTCATGGAAACGATTGATGTAGTTGTTGAACTTGAAGCTGTTGTCCTCGCCGCCGGT
>CAZHGU010000147.1:0-219 GCA_964532105.1 uncultured Alcanivorax sp.
CCACCAGGGTGGTGCCGGACCGGGGCATGCCCAGAATAAAGATGGGCCGGAATTCATGATCGCCGCCGGCGGCCAACTCCTCCAGCCGGGTCTTGTCCCAGGTCAACGTGTTGCGCAATTCCACATCGGCCCGGTCCGGGTCGTAGAAATTGTGGGAAGCCAGAACGGCATTGCCCTCTTCCAGGGCCCGCCATTCGCCGGCATAGTCCCCTGCTCTTT
>CAZHGU010000147.1:229-4656 GCA_964532105.1 uncultured Alcanivorax sp.
GGCGTCGGCCAGGGCGAAAGACATCCGGCCGCGGTTTATTACATTGGGGTCGGCCTGTTGCTGCTGCGTACGCAACTGCTCCAGTTGTTCGTCGGGCAACGGACGCCGGTCCATTTCCAGCAGGTCATACCAGGCATTGGCATTAGCCGGGTCCTTGTCGATCAGCCGACGGCAGAGATCCATGGCCTCGTCGGTGCGGCCCAGCATGTTCAGCGCCCGCGCTTTCAGGGCCCCGAACCGGCCTTCCATCTGTGGGGGTAGTTCCAGGTTCTCCACCAGTTCCAGCACGCGCTCCGGCCGGCCCATGCCGAACCAGGCCAGCGCCAGCAACTGCCGCGCCCCATTTCCATAGCTCGCATCATCGTGCAAGGGTTCGAGAAAATGGACGGCTTCGTAATTGCGGCCCGCCTGTACCAGGGTCTGGCCCAGCAGATAGCGGGCCTGGGCGGAAGCGGGCTCGTCATGCAGAGCCTTGCGGTAACAGTAAAGCGCCCCCTGATAATCACCGCGCTTGTGCAGGCAGCCCCCGAGGGCCAGCTGCACATTGGGCTGGTCCGGGTCCAGCCTGACGGAGCGGAAAAAGTAGCGTGCAGCCGTTTCCGTATCCCCGTTATCCACCAGGCAGTGGCCCATGCCCGCCCAGCCCAGGGCATGGTTTTCGTCGATTTTCAGCGCCGTTTCGAACTGTTCCACCGCGTCCTGAAGCCGCCGGTTGAGCCGCAGCACGGTGCCGAAATTCACGTGAAAATCCGGATCGCCCTTCAGCCCCGGCTCGGCCCGGCGAAACTCCTGCCAGGCCCGCTGCGGCTCGCCGCGTTTCAGCGCCACCAGTCCCAGTCCGTAATGGCCCTGTTCCGCCAGGTCGGGTGTATTCGACGCCTGCCGGTAATATTCGCCGGCCTGATCCAGATAGCCGCCCCGGATGGCGGTCTTGCCCAGTTCCAGCAACTCCGTCATGGCTGCTCCGTTTCCTGTTGTCGGGACGGCAACTGTTGCAGCGCCTCGTCCAGGGTGGTGCGCCAGCGCGGATACCGCCGCGCCTGGCCGATCTCCCGGCGCCAGTGCTCCAGCCGGCGGGCAGCACCCGGATCCGACGGCCCCGGCAAGCCGGCCCCGGCCAGAGCGGATTCCGGATCCGCGGCCAGTTCCTCCAGGCTCAGCTCGGTCACCCGGATCCCGAGCGTGCGCCAGTGCTCCAGCAATTTCTCGTGTTCAGCCAGGGTGTGCGCGGCGTCCGCCAGATCATAACTGTACGCATGGCCCTGCTCGAACAGATGGCGGAAGTTGGCCACCGCCCAGTCGGCGGGATCGCGGCGCAGCTGCACAAAACGCGCCGAGGGAAAGGCGGCGTGCAGGAGCGGCAGATACTGAAAGTCGATCCAGTTGCGTTCGACAAAAGGCCCGGAGGCGAGGCCCCCCTTTTCCGTCAACCATTGCCGGGCGCCACGCGCAAAAGTGGTGACCATTTCTTCGGGCGGGTCTTCCATGAGCCGGGCCGGGTTGCCCCGCTCAAAAACACGGAGCAACTCGCGCAGCAATTGGCGCATCATGGGGGCCTGGCCCAGCGCGGGCCACCCGGCCGCGCGCAGCAGTTGTTCGGCCAGTGCGGTGCCGGAAAAGGGCAGGCCGATCAGAAAGACGGGCTCGAATTCGGAGGCCGTCCCGGTCTTCTTGCCCAGCTCTGCCAGCCAGCCCCGGGTGACACCGCCACGCAGGGCGCCATGGAAGGACTCCAGCTGTTGGCGCGGATAGGGCAATTCGCTGCGCTGGCAGGCGTTGGCATCCTCCAGCATGTTCAGTTCCGCCTCGAGGTCCTCCCGGGCCCGGGCGACCCGGGCCAGCGCGAAGCCGAAGCGGACCCGGGTGCGGGTAAAACCGTTGTGGCGCAGCTGTTTCAGCTCGAGCAGATCACGCCCGGACACCGCTTCCGGCGAGACCTGGCAGAGTTCTTCCCAGGCGCCCTCGTGGCGGGGATGCCGGGCCAGCAGTTCGCGCAGCCGGCTCGCCGCTTCGCCCGGTTCGTCCAGCATCTTCTGGGCCCGCGCCCGGGCCAGCACCAGTGCCGGTTCGGCTGACGAAGCCGCGCCCTCGAGTACATCCAGCGCCTGTTCGGGCTGATCCAGCGCGATCAGGATCTCCGCCCGACAGGCCAGCGCCGCATCGCGCGCGGGCGCATCCTCCGGCACTTCGTCCAGCAGCGCCAGGGCCGCGTCATAGTCCTGCATTTCCGCCAGAATCGCCGCGTGCCGGACCTTGAGCACGGGCAACTGCGGATGGCGCTCGCGCGCTGCCTGGATGACACGCGCCGCCTTGCCGGTCTGATACATGCCCAGCAGGGCCGCGGCCAGTTGCATGGACGCACGCGGGTGGCCGGGTTCGTGCTTCAAGGCTTCACTCCAGCTCCGGGCGGCTTCGTTGTGCTGGCCCCGGCGGGCCAGCAAGCGGCCCAGCAATTCATGGGCATCCGCCTGCGCCGGCTCCTGTTCCAGCAAACGCCGGCACAGTTCCTCCGCGACCTCATAACGCCCCATGCGGTTGAGCAAACGCGCGAGCATGAGCTGGAGTCCGGGCTGTGCCGGCGCCAGGCGCGCCGCTTCCTCGAGCAACGGCACGGCCTGATCCGCTTCACGCCGGTCCCAGAGGAGCTTGCCCAGGTTGTAGAGGGCCCCGAAATGTTCGGGTTCATCCGCGAGCACGGCACGGAAGGCACGCTCGGCATCCTCCAGCCGGCCCTCGTCGCGGGCCTGTTCACCGATTTCGAACATGGGGTGGGTGGTGGTAGTCAATCCGGCGCCAGTCTTGTTGTGATTCCCGGGCTTCGCGAACGGTGGCTTATTCTGCCGGAATCGGCCGGGCCGGACCAGTGCAGCGAGCTGTGGTTCGGCCGGCGGGGCCGTGATACATTGCTCGGCCCTTATGCATACCGATCCGGCAGTTTTCCTCCGCGCGCTGCGCGCCGCCGGCCTGTCCGGCCTCACCGTGGTTCCCGGCCCGGACGCCGGCGACCGGCGCATGGCCGCCGAGCCGGCGCTGAGCCTTATGGTGCCCGTTTCGGATCCGGAGGCCGTACGCGCCCTGCCCGACCGGATTCAGTCCTGGTTCGACGACGGCATCCGGCTGGTCACCGGCGCACTCGCCTTTGAAGCCGCCGCGGGCCTGCACAGCCCGGACTGTGCCCGTACAGGCGAGGGCCCGCTGGCCGTTCTCCACGGCTATCGCGGCTATTATCACTGGCAGGCGGCTTCAGGCCATTGTGCCGCTATCGGTGATGTACCGGAGCCGGCGGCGGACGGGCCGCCCGGCGCCTGGTCGCTGGACGGCGCCTTCTCCGCAACCCTGGGCGCGGAAGACTACCGGGACCAGATCCGGCGCATCCGCGACTATCTCCATGCCGGCGACTGCTATCAGGTGAATCTGGCCCAGCGGCTGGATACGCGCTACACCGGGGATCCCCTGGCCGGCTGGCTGCGGCTGACCCAGGCCCATCCGGCGCCCTTCGCGGGCTATCTGGAATGGGACGGGGGCGCGCTGCTGAGTGCTTCCCCGGAGCGCTTTCTGTCGATCCGGGAAGGACAGGTCATTACCGAACCCATCAAGGGCACCCGTCCGCGCGGGCGCACCGAAGAAGAGGATCAACAACTGGCCGGGGATTTGCTGCGCAGCGCCAAGGATCACGCCGAGAATCTCATGATCGTGGATCTGCTGCGCAATGATCTGGGCCGGATCTGCCGGCCGGGCTCCATTGCCGTACCGGAACTGGCCGCGCTCTACCGCTATTCCAATGTCCAGCATCTGGTCTCCCGCGTGACCGGCGAACTGCGCGCCGGCGTGCGTCCGCTGGACGCCCTGCTCGCCTGCTTTCCCGGCGGTTCCATTACCGGCGCGCCCAAGCGCCGGGCCATGGAGATCATTGCCGAACTGGAACCCGTTCCACGCGGCTTCTACTGCGGTTCCATGTTCTGGCAGACGGATGACGGCGATTTCGACAGCAATATCCTGATCCGAACGCTGCAGGCCGGCGCCGACGGCAGCCTGAGCTGTCACGGCGGCGGCGGCATTGTGGTGGACTCGGACCCGCGGGCGGAATACGAGGAGACGCTGTTCAAGGTGCGGGCGTTGATGGAGGCTGTCGGAAAGCAGAGTCGAAAGTCGAAAGCCGAAAGTCGAAAGGAAGAATGAGGGGGCGCCGGAGGCGCCCTGCTCCTGGTTCTTGCTACTTTCTACTTGCCTCTTTCTACTGCCATCAGCGCCTCAGGCGCGTGCGAACCGGCTGGCGTTGAAGATTTCTCGCTTGAGGCCGTCGAAGTCGTCCACGGCCGGATACTGGGGAAACTCGGTGCGGACAGTCTCCGGAGCACGGACCAGGATGCCGGCGTCCGCTTCGGCCAGCATGGAGGTGTCGTTGTAGGAGTCGCCGGCGGCGATGA
>CAZHGU010000148.1:0-4636 GCA_964532105.1 uncultured Alcanivorax sp.
ACGACGGCATGCGCCTGACCTATGCCACCCTGGCCACCTTTCTGAAATACCCCTGGCTATCGGCCGCGGCGGAATCAGAGGATGCCCCCCGGCCAGGCAAGTACAGCGCCTTTGTCACCGAGGCGGACGCCTTTGCCGAGGTTTGCGCGGCCACGGGTCTGCGCCAGCTCGGCGAGCGGTATTTCGCCCGCCATCCGCTGGCCTATCTGATGGAGGCGGCGGACGACTTCTGCTACGCCATTATCGATCTGGAAGACGGCCTGGAAATGGACCTGCTGCACTGGGACGAAGTGCATGCTCTGCTCAGCCCGGCCCTGCCGGACACCGAGGAAGTGCGCGGGCTAATCAACTCGGACATGCGCGACGGCCGCAAGGCGGCGCTGCTGCGCGGCAAGATCATTGAGACCTTTATCGAGTCCGGGGTCGAGGCCTTTCTGGCCAACCAGGAAGCTCTGCTCAACGGCGAAATGAGCGGTGATCTCATTCACCACTGCTCCGAGCCGGTACAGCGAGTCGTGGGCGACGCCAAGCAGCTCGCGCGCAACAAGGTCTTCGAGCATCCGCGCAAGATCGAGCTGGAAATCGGCGCCTTCGAGGTGATCGACGCCCTGCTGGACGGCCTGGTGGATGCCTCGGTGACACCGCCGGAGAAGGCCAATTATCGTCACCAGCGCATCGTCGATCTGATCGGCCAGTCCAGCTTCCCGCCGGCGCTGCAGGAACTGGACGAGCCCGACCGGGTCTATCAGTGCATCATGCGCGCGCTGGATTTCCTCGCCGGCATGACCGACAACTACGCCACCTATCTGGCCAAGCAGTTCTCCGGCATGGCGGAGACGCGTTACTGATCGTCCCGGGCCCGCTCGACCAGTTCCAGAAAGGCGTCCACCTGCTCCCGGTACCGCCACTGGTCCCGGGGCAGGGTTTCCAGGGGCATCCATTCGACGCCGGTGGTTTCCAGCCGGGCGAACCAGGGCAAAACGGGTTCAGTGGACCGGTCCAGATCCCCTTCCGGGTGACAGCGGTACAGGGTGTACCCGTAACGCAGCCGCCCCAGCTCCCGGCCCACGCGCACATCCAGGCCGGTTTCCTCCCAGGTTTCGCGGTGGGCCGTACACTGGGCGGATTCACCCTTCTGGCTGGCACCGCCCGGGATGCCCAGTTCGCCGCCGAAGCGATGCCGAAGCACCAGCAGATGATCCTGGTCGAGAATCACACAACCGGCGTTGGCTTCGCGCTCCGGTGTCGGCGCCTGCGCCCGACACGCCGGTGCGGCCGGCCGGGGATCGCAAGCGCTCACCGCGATCAGGATCCCGAGAACGGCGGGAAGGAGGAAGCCGGGGCCGGCGTCATGACTGCGCACGGAAACTGTGCCCCCGTTGGCGCCAGTCGGCGGCGGGGATCGCCCGGCACCGCGCCGGCGGCCGGCGCTGAAAATAGAACCAGGCCGGCCCCCAGGGCGTGGTGATCCGGGCCCGGTCATAGTGATCGGGATAGTCCTCGAGTTCGTCGAGCTTTTTCAGAATGGCCGGATCAATGCGGTAGACCTCGCCGGCCACCGACTGGGTCCCCCGGGTGCACAGAATCGGGTAGGGCCCGAAGTCATAGAGGGTAAAGCGTGGCGGCGTGGCCCACTCGCCCAGCAGCCGCGCCCGGGCCAGCAGGCCGTGGTTGTTCTCGCCGGTCAGCAAAGTGCCGTAGACAAAGACCTTCATGAATGCCTCAACAAGCCTCGCGTGCGGCCGTCACCATGGATTCGGGCAGGGTCAGCTCCATGGCCATGGGCAGGTGATCGGACAGGCGGCAGTCGGTCAGCGTTTGCGTGCTTTCCACCTGCAGCGACGGACTGACCAGGATATGGTCCAGATGCCGGTCCGGCGCCCAGCTGGGATAGGTGTAGTGGACATGGTCCATGAGCTGCAGGTCCAGCTCCATGAGCGGACTGTTCAGCAGATGCTCGCCGAAGCAGTTGAAATCCCCCATGACCACCACATGCCGCCGGCCGCGCAGCAGATCGCGCAGATAGGCGAGCTGGGTGTTGCGGTATTTCTCGCCCAGGGCCAGATGCACGATGGCGATCATCAGCGGTTCATCCGGGTGGCCGAACTGCGCCAGAATGGCCCCCCGGCCGGGCAGCCCGGGCAGGCGGTGATCTTCCACATGGAAGGGCAGGATTCGGGCCAGCACTCCGTTGCTGAACTGGCCGAAACGGCCCAGGTTGCGGTTGAGCTGCTGATGCCAGAAGCGGAAATCGCCACGCGCGGCAAGATGCAGGAGCTGGTTCAGATTGCGCGAGCGCAGGCTGCCGCCGTCCACTTCCTGCAGGCCGACCAGATCATAGTCGCCCAGCACGTCGGCAATGCCCTCGATATTGTCCCGGCTGGCCGTGTGGCCCACCAGATGCTTCCAGCTGCCGGCCACATAGTCGCCGAACCCCTGGCTACCGATACCGGCCTGGATGTTGTAGGTGAGCAGGCGCAGACGGTTGCCGGGCAACTCCACTTGCCGTGCCTGTCGGGCCCGCCGCCGGCCTTCGCGCGCGGGGGAGAAACCGGCCGGGCGCTTTTTCCAGTCGGTATAGGCGTGACGGGCCCGCTCGAGCAGCATGAAGCGTCAGTCGTTTTCGTTGCGCGCTTTCTCGATCAGGTAATCGATGACCTTGAAGGTTTCCTGGTCGTTGTCGAGATTCTTGCGCAACACCACATACTTGCCGTTCACGGCAAAGGCGGGCACGCCGCGGATGCCGTATTCGCGCGCCAGGGACTCGGCCTGCTTGACCTTGGTGGATACACCGAAGGACGAATACAGCTCGTTGAACCGGTCCGGCTTGATGCCGTACTCGCGGAAGAAGTTCGCCAGCGCGGGTACGCTGAACAGCGGCTCGCGGTGCTTGTGGATCTCGTCAAAGATGGGCATGTGCACTTCGTCGAGAATGCCCTGGTTCTTCGCCACATAGAAAGCGCGTGCCAGCGGCTCGGCGTTTTTCAGAAACAGCACCGGCGTGCGTACATAATTGACATCTTCGGGCTTGTCCTCGAGCCAGTCGTGAATGATGGGCTCCGCGTCATAGCAATGGGGACAGCCATAGAAGAAGAATTCGCGCACCTCCACCTTGTCCGGATTCTCCACATCCACGGGCTCATCCAGAACCCGGTAGTGTTCATCGACAGCATAGGGGGCGTGATCTTCCTGGGCCCAGGCCGGGGCAAGCACCATCACGGGCGTCAGGGCCAGCAGCAGGGTGGTCAGTTTGCGCATCCGGTCTCTCCTCTTGTGTTATCGGAACAGGCCCGCAGGGCCCATATCCATCCTATTTGATCATGACGCCGTCGGCATCCCGGACGCGGGCGATCAAGGCCGGCCGTTACAACAGCCCAACAAAGCGGCCGGCTATTCGCCTTCGGACAATCCGGCGATAAAACTGGCCACATTCCGGATTTCCCGGTCCGTCATGCGATCGGCCACATCCTGCATCATGCCATTGGGATCGTTTTCGCGCATGGGCCCTTCCAGCGCGTTCCGTCCGGCATTGCGGAAGGCCTTGAGCTGGCTGACCGTGTACTCGGCGTGCTGACCGGCCAGTGCCGGGAATCCGGCCGCCTCAACGCCCTGACCCGCCGGACCATGGCAACCCGCGCAGGCGGCCACGCCCTTGTCCTCGATGCCGGCGCGCCAGATCTTCTCGCCCTGCTCGACATAGTCCGGATTGGCCGTGCCCGTTTTGACCTCCTGCTCGGCGTAATAAGCGGCGATATCGGCCATATCCTGCTCGGAGAGATCCTCCACCTGCCCGGCCATGATGGCGTTCTCCCGGGCGCCGCTCTTGTAGTCCTTGAGCTGCTTGATCAGGTAGCGCTCGCCCTGGCCCGCCAGCTTGGGGTACTGCGCCGAAGACGCGTTCCCGTCCTGACCATGACAGGCGGCGCAGGGAGCCGCCTTGTCCTCGCCCGCCGCCGGATCCCCCGCGGCCAGGGCCGTGCCGGCCGCCAGACCGGTCACCAACAGCAGGATCGTTTTGCTCAGAGACTTCATGATCTTTCCTTTCCCATTCGCTTCGGTAATCACGCGGCTCGGACCAGGGCCCTGTCGCGCCGGGCGCGGCCCTGTATAATTCCGGGACGCGCCGGACGCCAAGCGCGCGCGCATTATATACCAGCGTCCCGGAAACGTCATTTCGCCTCCGGACGCCTTCAGGAGCCTCCATGGCCACCATGCAAGCCGCCGAAGCGCTGTTGCGCCGGGCCGAATTTCTCACCAGTGCGCCCACGCTGGCGGAGTGTCCGCCGGACGAGGGCCGGGAAATCGCCTTTGCCGGGCGCTCGAACTGCGGCAAGTCCAGCGCCATCAACCGGCTCACGGGCCGCAAGAACCTGGCCCGCAGCTCCAATACGCCGGGCCGGACCCGGCTGATCAATTTTTTCCGGCTGGACGATGAACGGCGGCTGGTAGACCTGCCCGGCTACGGCTATGCGAAGGTGGACAAGACCACGCAGCGCAACTGGAAGCACCACATGGCGGACTATCTGGCCCGGCGCGAGTCGCTGTGCGGACTGATTCTGCTCATGGACATCCGCCATCCGGCCCGCGAGTTCGATCTCATGCTGCTGGACTGGGCGGCGGAGGCGGAAATGCCGGT
>CAZHGU010000149.1:0-2194 GCA_964532105.1 uncultured Alcanivorax sp.
GAGGGCGACCGCACTCCCGAAGCGGAAGCGATCCAGGTCCACGGCATTGCGAAGCCAGGGAGCGGAGATCGCGACGCCGAGCGCGAAGGCAACCCCGACTCCCGCGGCAGCCATGGCTCGCGCAACCAAGCCGGGGGCGGCCTGGATTTCGAGCGTGCCGCAAAGCTCTCCGGTTCCCGTTTCGCCGTCATGAGCGGGCCCGTGGCCCGGCTGCACCGGGCCCTGATCGATTTCATGCTGGATATCCAGGTGAGCGAACACGGCTACCGGGAAATGTACGTACCCTATCTGGTGGCGCCGGAGGCGCTGGAAGGCACGGGGCAACTGCCCAAGTTCGAAGAGGATCTGTTCAAGGTGGAAGGCGAGCGCGAGCTCTATCTGATCCCGACGGCCGAGGTGCCGCTGACCAATCTGGCCGCCGACGAGATCCTGGAACCGGACCAACTGCCGCAATGCTATGTGGCCCATACCCCCTGTTTCCGCAGCGAGGCGGGCAGCCACGGCAAGGACACCCGGGGCATGATCCGCCAGCATCAGTTCGAGAAAGTGGAGCTGGTGCAGCTGGTGCGCCCGGACGACTCGGCCCGGGTGCTGGAAGAGCTGACCGGCCATGCCGAAGCGGTGCTGGAGCGGCTGGGGCTGGCCTATCGGGTGGTAACCCTGTGCGGCGGCGATCTGGGGTTCTCGGCGCACAAGACCTATGATCTGGAGGTCTGGCTGCCCAGCCAGCAGCGCTATCGCGAGATTTCGTCCTGCTCCAACTTCGGCGCCTTCCAGGCCCGGCGCATGCAGGCACGCTGGCGCAACCCGGAGACGGGCAAACCCGAGCCGCTGCACACCCTCAACGGCTCGGGGCTGGCTGTGGGCCGGGCCCTGGTGGCGATTCTGGAGAACTACCAGAACGCGGATGGTTCGGTGACCGTGCCCGAAGCCTTGCGCCCTTACATGCGTGGTCTGGAACGTCTGGAGGCCGGGAGCTGAGATGGAATACCTGCCGGCAGGCTGGCGCATTCGGGATCAGTGGGCCCTGGTCGTGGGCGGCGGCGAGGCCGCGCTGAGCGCGGCCCGGCGGCTGCACGAGGCCGGCGCGCGCCTGCGCGTGGTGGCCTTGTCCGTGAACGAGGAGCTGGCCTGGCTGGCCGCCCAGGGCGATGGCGAGGTGGTTCAGCGCGGATACCGGAGCGCGGATCTCGAGGGCATGGTGCTGGCTATAGGCGCCGACGACGATACCGCAATCAATCAGGCGCTGGCCGGGGATGCCCAAAGGGCCGGTCGCCCCGTCCATGTGGTGGATCATCCGGAGCTGTCCAGCCTGGATTTTCCCGCCATTATCGACCGCGATCCGCTGCTGATCAGTGTGCACACCGGCGGGGCCGGGCCCGTGCTGCGGGAATGGATCCGCGCGCAGCTGGAGTCCTGGCTGCCCGCGCGCTGGGGCCGCGTAGCCCGCCTGCCGGGCGAGTTCCACGACCGCCTCGCGGCCAGGTTGCCTGAGCGTAGCGCCCGGCAGCGTTTCTGGCGCCGGATGCTCAATAGCCCGGTGGTGGAGCAGATGCTGGCCGGCAAGGAAGGCTCGGCACGGCAGCAACTGGAAGAGGCCGTGGACGCGGCGGACGCGGACAGCCTGGCCGGTGGGGAGGTCTATCTGGTGGGCGCCGGGCCGGGCGACCCGGATCTGATGACCTTCCGGGGCCTGCGTCTGCTGCAGAAGGCGGACATTGTCCTCCATGACCGCCTGATCCCCGACGAGATCCTGGCCTTCGCCCGGGACGGGGCGGAAAAGGTCTATGTGGGCAAGGCCCGGGACAAGCACAGCCTGCCCCAGGACAATATCAATGATCTGCTGGTGCACTATGCCCGCCAGGGGCTCAAGGTCTGCCGGCTTAAGGGCGGCGATCCCTTCATCTTCGGCCGGGGCGGCGAGGAGCTGGAAAAGGTGGCCGAGGCGGGCATCGATTTCCAGGTGGTGCCGGGCATTACTGCAGCCTCGGGCTGCTCCACCTATGCCGGTATTCCGCTGACCCATCGCGATCATGCCCAGTCCGTGCGCTTCGTCACCGGTCACCGCAAGAAGGGTGGCGCCGAACTGGACTGGGCGGCGCTGATCCAGCCCGCCGAAACCCTGGTCTTCTATATGGGGCTGGTGAGCCTGCCGGACATTGCCGACGGGCTCATCCGCAACGGCATGGACGCG
>CAZHGU010000149.1:2294-4631 GCA_964532105.1 uncultured Alcanivorax sp.
GCTGGTGAGCCTGCCGGACATTGCCGACGGGCTCATCCGCAACGGCATGGACGCGGCTACACCGGCGGCGCTGGTCTCGCGCGGCACCCTGGACAGCCAGGAAGTAGTGGTGGGCACCATCGGGGATCTGCCTGATCAGGTGGCCCGGCGCGAGATTCATGCGCCCACGGTGATTATCATCGGCGGGGTGGTGCAGCTGTATCCGCGCTACCAGTGGTTCCAGCGCGGTTAATCGATGTGCTCCAGCGGCCCGGCCAAACGCAGCGGGTCGCGCCCGGCCCAGAGCCGTTCCGCGTGCCGCCGCGCCTCGTCCGGTTCCGCCGCCCGGCCCAGGCCCTGGAGTAATACCACCAGCGTCTGCAGCACTGCCTCGCGGCCATAGTCGTCCCCGTCGTCGTACCAGAGCCGGAGCAGGGACTCGGCGTCCGCCGTGCCGGGCGCCTGCTGGCGCGACAGGGTGCCCGCCAGGGACCAGTTTTCCGTGTCCTCGGGCGTGCTGGTCATGCCGCGCGTGGTGGCGTCCGGCCGGATTTCGACTTCGCCGCCTTCCCCCTTGAACAGCAGCAGACGGGGATCGCCCAGTAGTTTGGCCGCATCCCGGTGCAGATCCAGATAGGCCGGATGAAAGATGGTCTGGGCGGACAGGGGCGCGCCGGCGGGATTCAGGCTGCGCACCACCGAGTTCACCGGCGAACGCAGACCCAGTTCATGGCGCTGCATCAGCGCCTCGCTCAGCGGCGGACAGAAGTCCCCGAGGTCAATATAGACCAGGTTCTCCCCGTCCAGCTTCTCCGCCAGCTCCGCCGTTGTACGGGCCTGCGGAATGCCGAGCACGTCCAGGGCATCATCCGTATAGAGCCGGCCCGGCGTGTGATGGGGACCGCCGTGGAGCAGAATCCGCACACCGTCGTCGGCCAGCAGCCGGGCGGCGAGCAGATACCAGGGATGATGCTTCTTCTTGCCGCTGTAGCTGGGCCAGTCCAGATCCACCCGGGGCAGGGCACCGTTGCGCTCGGTCATCCAGGCGCGCGTGGCCTCGATGAAACCCGCCAGCTCCTCCGGGGTTTCCTCCTTGACGCGCAGCAGCATCAGCAGCGCGCCCAGCTGGCTGTCCGTCAGCTCGCCGTTCAGCAGGCCCGTGAACACCTCGCGGGCTTCGGCGCGCTCCAGACTCCGGCGCGCGCGCTTGCCCCGGCCCAGGGTGCGGACATAGTGCGCGTAGGGATGTTCCTGTGCCATGGCTAGTACCAGCTGGCCGGGCCGCGGTGGCTTTCGGTGAGTGCCACCAGCCCGGCGTGATCGAGTGTTTCCGGTTTTCCGGACACTGGTGCGTCCCCCAGGATCAGAATGCGGCAGTCCGGGACGGCCGCCCGGAGTTCGGCCAGCGCTTGCGGCCGTGCAAATTCCACACCATCGTCCAGCAATACAAGGGTATCACCCGGACTGCAGGCGCGGGCGAGCAGCGCCGTTTGCTCCGCGCGCGCGGGGCCGAAGCCGACCAGATGCAGCAGGGCGCTCACAGCGTGACTACCTTGTCGGCCCGGGCAAAGAGTTGCCGGATATTCGCCGTGTCCAGGCCCTGATAGTCCAGCACCGGATCACCGGCAGGCCCGCCGTCGGGCAGGGCGGCCGCATCCACCCGGCAGGGCTCGGGCAGAAGACCGGCCAGTTCGGTCAGCGGCGAATCGCCGGTCAGATTCTGTACCCCGGGCCCCAGCAGCAACAGCACGGGGTGCTGCTGGAACATCGCCGTCATCAGGGCCATGTCCGTCCATTCCCGCACGGCATCATCTTCCGGCGGCGATTTGCACACCAGCAGCAGCATGGTCAGGCTCCGAAACACAGGATGCGGTCACTGGTGGCCAGTGCGTCCACCCACTGACCGAGCCCGGCCAGTTCAAAACCGGGGGCCAGGTTGTCTGTGTCGTGCTCGAACAGCCCCCGACGCGCGGACGCGCCGGAGCAGACCGTGGCGTCCAGCGCCCGTTCCTGAACAAACTGCTGCCAGGGACCGGCGCTGTCGCAAGCCGGCTCCACACAAGCGAGTTGAACACCTTCGCGATAGAAAAAGACCCGATAAAGCTCGTGTCCGCGTTCAAGCACGGCGCGGGCGGTGTGCAGGGCCGTCAATGCGGCTGGTTCGTCCGGCGAGGCTGTGATCAGGAGGCTGTAGCGCATGGGTCGGAAGCCGTCACGGTAAGGCGCCATCATAGCCGCCCGCACGGTACGAACCCAAGCGTCCAGTTGACCCCGGTGGGCAGCGCGGTATCATGCCGACCTCCACCGGAGGGGTGGCAGAGTGGCTGATTGCAGCGGTCTTGAAAACCGCCGAGGGTT
>CAZHGU010000150.1:0-4607 GCA_964532105.1 uncultured Alcanivorax sp.
CCAGCACTACTACCAGTACCATACCGCGAACGGCGCCGAAGACCATACCCAGCAGCCGGTCCGTGCTGGTCAGCCCGGTCACCCGCACCACTTCGCCCAGCAGATGATTGATCAGCGCGCCCACCACCAGGGTGGCGGCAAAAAGCACACCGAAAGCCACCGCGATCCGGGCACTGGGGGTTTCGATGGAGGGCTCCAGCATCACTTCCAGGCCCGGCCCGAACAGACGCGCCACCAGAAAGGCGGCCACCCAGGTGAGCAGGGAAAAGGCCTCACGCGTGAATCCCCGGCGCACACTCAGCAGCGCCGATACAACAATCAACAGGAGAATGACGCCGTCTGCCAGATTCATGGTATCCGGATCGGAAATTCAGGGGGCCGTCGCCGGGAAAACGTCATGCTACCAGAGCCCGGAAGCCGAATACAGGCGAGACAACACCGCTCAGGGATGATAGGGCACCACCAGACCTTCCAGTTCGAAAGTCTCATCCAGGGCAATGCGCCGCTTGAGCTCGCGCGCATCCGCGCGCTCGAGTTCCGGGCCCACAAAGACACGGTGCAAGGACTCGCCTTCTTCGTTGGTCCCTTCCCGCTGATAGGCGGTATAGCCGGCATCGTTCAGGGATTGTTTCAGCTCGGCAGCATTGTCGCGCTTGCTGAAGCTCGCGACCTGAACCGACCACCCGCTCAGCGGCGGCTCTTCCTTCGGGTCGGCATCGGCCTCGCCATCGTCCTTACCCTCGCCGTCCGGTTCCTCGACCAGATTCGCCCGGCCGGATTCGCGCACCGCCTGACGCTCCCCCTCGATTTGCTCGCGGACCTCATTGCGCTCACTCGCCTCGGTAGCGGGATCGGGTTCCACCGACGCCACGGGGGGCGGTTGCGGGGCTTCCATATCCAGCGCCAGCCGCACCTGCTCCGGGCTGCGGAAAACAAAGGGCGCCAGCATGGCGGCCAGCAAGAGTAGCAGGATTACGCCCACCCAGCGTTGTTTGTGCTGTCCGTCCATTCAGCCCGTCTCCCGCAATACCTCGAGTGCCGCCGCGACGGTGACAAAGGAGCCTACCACCAGCACCCGGTCCCCCGGCGTTGCCGCCGTCTGCGCGGCCGCCACGGCCGCCACCACGTCCGGGAAGAGTTCCGCGTCCACCCCGTCCGGCAGCGCCGCCCGGATGGCTTCCGGACCGGCACCACAATACCCGGGCAGGCCGGCCAGATACCAGTGATCCACCTCCGTGACAAAACCCTGGAGCGCGCGCCGGGCCGGCTTGTCCACACGCATGGCCGCCACCGCCCGGGTGTGCCCCGGTGGTGCCGCCGGCAGAGCCCGGCGAAAGCGGGTCAATGCTTCTTCATTATGACCCACGTCCAGATACCAGGCGACGCCGTCCCGTTCGAGATATTGGGCCCGGCCGGGCCATTGCAACCCGGCCGCCTCCGCGATCGCGTCCACGGACGGTTCCAGTCCGGCCAGCACCAGGGCCTGCACGGCCGTGGCCAGGTTATCCCGGCCCAGTACCGCCGCTTCCACCGGAGCATGCCGCGCGCCACCGGGCCCCTGCCAGTACACCTGGTCGCCCTTCACGCCGAAGACCTCGCCGGCACGCCATAACGGCATACCCTGCTCCGCCACCCGGGCGGCAATGCTGGCGGGCAGGTCCGTTTCACCGAAGACCAGGGGTTTGTCGACGCGCGCAATGCCCATTTTTTCCAGGGCAATGGTGTCCCGGTCTTCACCCAGCCATTCCGTGTGGTCCAGCCCCACGGAGGTAATCACGGCCACATCGGGATCGGCGATATTGACCGCGTCCAGACGCCCGCCCAACCCCACTTCCAGCAGCACCGGATCCGCCTCCGCACGGGCGAACACCAGCAGCGCCGCCAGGGTGGCGAACTCGAAATAGGTCAGCGAGATTTCGCCCCGCGCCGCCTCGAGCGTCGCCAGGGCATCCACCAGGGTTTCGTCGGACGCATCCGCCCCGTCCACGCGGATACGCTCGTTGAAGCGGAACAGATGGGGCGAGGTAAAGACACCGGTGCGCCGGCCCTGCCCGCGAGCCAGATGCTCCATCAGCGCGAGACAGGACCCTTTGCCGTTGGTGCCGGCCACCGTGATCAGCGTCGACGATACGGGCAGCAGCCCCAGGTTACGGGCCACGGTACGCACGCGCTCCAGCCCCGGCTCCATGGCGTGGGGATGGAGCTGCTCGATATGGGCCAGCCAGTCGGCAAGATTCCGGGACACGGCGGGAACCCGCTTCAGAGCGCCTCCGGCAGGGGCTGGTGGGTCAGCTGGGCCAGCAGCCGGTGCACGGTGTCGCGCATGTCGTGCCGGTGAACAATCATGTCCAGGGCGCCGTGCTCCAGCAGGAACTCCGAGCGCTGGAAGCCGTCCGGCAGTTTTTGGCGTACCGTCTGTTCAATCACCCGGGGACCGGCAAAACCGATCAGCGCATTGGGTTCGGCGATATTGAGATCGCCGAGCATGGCCAGCGAGGCGGACACGCCGCCATAGACCGGATCCGTCATCACCGAGATATAGGGCAGACCGGCCTCGCGCATCTTCTCCAGTGCGGCGCTGGTGCGCGCCATCTGCATGAGCGAAAACAGCGCCTCCTGCATGCGTGCGCCGCCACTGGCGGAAAAACAAACCAGCGGCAGCTGCTGTTCCAGACAGACATCCACGGCGCGCACAAAACGCTGCCCCACGACACTGCCCATGGAGCCGCCCATGAAGTTGAATTCAAAAGCGGTTGTCACCAAGGGCATTTCCTTGAGTTGCCCCTTTACGGCCACCAGCGCGTCGTTCTCGCCCGTCGACTCCTGGGCCTTGGCAAGCCGGTCCTTGTACTTCTTGGAATCGCGGAACTTGAGCCGGTCCACGGGCGCCAGATCCGCGCCGATTTCGGTCTGCTCGCCCTCGTCCAGGAACAGCGCCAGCCGGGTGCGCGCGTCAATGCGCAGATGATGCTTGCACTTGGGGCAGACATCCATGTTGCGTTCCAGCTCCGGGCGGTAGAGCACGCCGTCACAACGCGGACACTTGCGCCAGAGACCTTCGGGCACATTGCTGCGACGGTTTTCCGCCGGCCGCCGCACGGCGGGCAGGATCTTTTCCAACCAGTTGCTGTGACTCATGGATTCGGTTCCGTTGCCGGGGATTCATCCATGGCGGAACGCATGGCCGCCAGGGTGTGCCCCATCTGTGCGGGCACCTGTTCGGGCGCATGGGCATAGTCGCCGGCCAGCCGGACCAGGGCACTGCCCACCACCACGCCGTCGGACACGCGCGCAATGGCGCGCGCCGATTCCGCGTCCTTGATACCAAAGCCCACGCAGATGGGCAATTCGGTGGTTTTGCCAATTGTTTCCACCTGCCGCGCCACCGCGTCCGGGTCCAGGCTCGCCGAACCGGTGACGCCCTTGAGCGAGACATAGTAGACATAGCCGGATCCGGCGGACGCGATCAAATGCATGCGCTCGGCACTGGTGGTGGGCGCGATCAGAAAGACCAGATCCAGCGCGTGTGCGCTCATCAGGTCGCTCACTTCGTCCGCCTCCTCGGGCGGCAGATCCACCAGCAGCACGCCGTCCACGCCGGCCTCGGCACAGGCCTCGGCAAAGCGTTCATAGCCCATGGCCTCCACGGGATTGAGATAGCCCATGAGCACCACGGGGGTGTCCGTGTTGTCCCGGCGGAAATCGCGCACCATGTCCAGCACGCCGCTCAGCGAAACGCCCTGCTCCAGCGCGCGCTCGTGGGCCTGCTGAATCACGGGGCCGTCCGCCATGGGATCGGTGAAGGGCACGCCCAGTTCAATGATATCCGCGCCGTTTTCCACCAGGGCATGCAGCATCGGCACCGTGGTTTCCGGATGCGGATCACCCGCGGTGACATAGGGAATCAGCGCCTTGCGTTTGTCTCCGGCCAGACGCTGGAAGGTGGCGGCAATACGACTCATGCAACTCCCCTAGACGTTGAGTCCGTCCAGCTGGGCGACGGTGTGAATATCCTTGTCGCCCCGGCCCGACAGATTGATCACCAGATTCTGATCCCGGTTCATCTCCGGCGCCAGCCGGGCCGCATAGGCCAGCGCGTGGGCGCTTTCGAGCGCCGGCATGATGCCCTCATCCCGGGTCAGGGTGCGAAAAGCGGCCAGGGCCTCGTCGTCGGTCACCGAGACATAGTGCACCCGACCGCTGTCCCGGAGCCAGGCGTGTTCCGGGCCCACGCCGGGATAATCCAGGCCGGCGCTGATGGAGTGCGTGCCCCGGATCAGGCCGTGTTCGTCCTCCATCAGATAGGTGCGGTTGCCGTGGAGCACACCCGGGCGGCCCGCGCTCAGCGGCGCGGCATGTTCGTCCGTGTCCAAGCCCCGACCTCCGGCTTCCACGCCGTACATGGCCACGCCTTCGTCTTCCAGGAAGGGATGGAACAGGCCGATGGCATTGGAGCCGCCGCCGACACAGGCGATCAGGGCGTCCGGCAGGCGTCCGGTCATGTCCAGGCTCTGGCGCCGGGCCTCCCGGCCGATCACCGCCTGGAAATCGCGCACCAGCATGGGATAGGGATGCGGGCCCGCCACGGTACCGATGATGTAGAAGGT
>CAZHGU010000151.1:0-4532 GCA_964532105.1 uncultured Alcanivorax sp.
CTGCTGATCGAGGCGACGCTGGCCTTTGCCGGTGGCCGCTGGATGACCGGCTTTCTCAGTTCCTTCATTATCCTGATTACGCTGATCCCGCTTTTCTTCGAGCACCGTTTCCGGGTCTATGCGCCGCCGCAACTGCAGTTGCTCGCGGTTATCTTTGTCTTCGCCACGCTGTTTCTGGGCGAGGTCTACGACTATTACAACCGCTTCTGGTGGTGGGACATTGCCCTGCATGCCAGTTCCGGTTTTCTGCTGGGCATCCTGGGCTTCTTGCTCGTACACGTAATGAATGAAACGGAGCGACTGGATCTGCACATGAAACCCGGTTTCGTGGCGTTTTTCGCCTTTCTGTTCGCGCTGGGTGTAGGCACGGTCTGGGAGATTTTCGAGTTCACCATGGATGCCGTGTTCGGCATGAACATGCAAAAGCCCATGCTGGGCGATCCTTCCGGACTGACGGACACGATGTGGGATCTGATCGTGGATGCCCTGGGCGCGCTGGTGATCAGCGTACTGGGTTATCGGGATCTGAAGAACCGGGACAAAGAAACCTTTCTGGAGCGCTGGCTGACCAGCTTTGTGGACCGCAATCCGCGCTTTTTTGTTCGTGAATGACGGGGCAAGTTACGGGGCCATTTCAGGCCCCGTATCGCATGCATTGTTACGAGCGCGATTCCAGTACTTCGAACGTCAGACCCGCCTTGCTTTGCAGCCGCCGGATCAGCTTGTCGCCGAAGATTGTGGCCGGTGTCCAGAAGCCCGCGGGTTTTTCGTCCCGGGGTATGTCTTCGGCCAGACAGAGCGCGGCTTCCGAAATCATCTTGGCGGTGGAGCCATAGCCGGGATCCTTGTCGCCGGTGACTTTCGCGCGAATCTCGTCGCCGTTGGCGGTCTTGCCGTGGAAGCGGATATCGAAGAAGCCCTTTTCCTGGGCCTCCCGGCTCGGCCCTTCGCCGGGAGCGGGCAGGAAGAACCTTTCCATGATCCAGCGCGTGGGCTTGAGCGCGGCACTGAACATGAAACCGCCCAGGCCGGCGGCCATGCTGTAAGCGCCCATTCGGCCCTTCATGCCCTTGCCGGTGAGTACGGCCTCGTCATATTGAAAATCCGGGCCATAGCCGCCCTCGGTAATGCAGTTGCTGCGGTGCACCACCCGGGTGTTGATCGTGCCCATGATAAAGGGTGCCAGCCAGGCGTCGAAGTCCGGGTCGTATTCGGCCGAGCTGACATTGGGCTGCTGGATCCTGCTGACGCTATCGGTGAAACAGAGCGCATAGGGGTCGGCCAGGAGCTTGCGCAGCTCCTTGTCCTTCGCCGCCTGCTGGGCGACATTGAGCATGCTCGCCACCGTGCCCCCGGAGAAGGTGCCCTTCATGGACTTCACGCGCATCTTGACGCGGTTGAAGGGAGCCCCGAACTTCGTCCGGGCCTGTTGCTGAAGAAAATGCACGCCCAGGTCCGAGGGAATGGAGTCGAAGCCGCAGCAGTGCACGATACGCGCGCCGCTTTCCCGGGCCTGATTCTCGTATTTCTGCAGCATGGTCCGGATCCACTGCACCTCGCCGGTAAGATCCACATAGTCGGTGCCGTTTTCCACACAGGCACGGATCATGGGCTCGCCATAGAAGGCATAGGGGCCGACGGTGGATAGCACCACTTTCGTTTGTCGGCAGAGCTCGTTGAGATCTTCCGGCTTGTTGGCGTCGGCGGTGAGCAAGGGAAGGTCTTTCGCCGCCTCACCCAGTTCGGTGCGGACGTTTTGCAGTTTTTCGGCGGACCGTCCGGCGGTGGCCCATTTCACCTGGCCGTTCACGCCATAAGTCTCGGTGAGATAGCGGCAGATGATCTGGCCCACAAAGCTGGTGGCGCCGAATACGACAACATCGAAAGATTGTTCAGCCATGGGATCGCTCTCCGGTGGTTATCCTGATGATGCGCTGTGGGAGAACATCATGGTGGCAGCAGGGGCTGGGTGCAATATTCAGAACAGGCCTGAATAATCCATTCTCTGCATGAGCTCCGCCCATCTTCACCGTTCATCTGGAGCCATACCCTGCGGGCATCATACACCTCGAAATTCTCCGGCCAGCCCCGCGTGCTCTCGGGCTGTAGCGCTTCATCCCGCTTTGGGTGTGCCGGGCTGTATTCACGCATGCATCCTGTGCCGGTAGACTGCCCGTTCCGCTTCAGCCGCCCGGATCGCGCGGCGTCCATCCGACATTGGGGTTGAACAGAGCATGCGTGAGCTGCCCGCACTTCGACTGCCGAGCCGGCAGACCAGCGTGAACGGCGCCGAGCGCCGGGTGGGCGTGGAAATCGAGTTCTCCGGCATCGGCTTTAACGATCTGGTCACTATTGTGGCCGACTACCTCGGCGGCGAGGCCCGGGAGAAGGCCTACTACGAGATGGCGGTGGACACCCCGGAAGGCGAGTACCTGGTGGAGCTGGATTCCGCGCCGGTGAAGGCGCTGGACGATTATTATCCCAGCCTGCCGGAGCCGCTGGCGCAGTTGCGCGACGGCGCCAAGGACCTGTTCGAGGCGGCGGCGGAACGGGTGGTGCCGCTGGAAGTAGTTACACCGCCGCTGCCGTTGTCGCTGCTGCACAAGGTGAATGGCCTTTGCGATCACCTGCGCGAGCAGGGGGCGCTGGGCAGCCGCCATGCCCTCTATTTCGCTTTCGGCTGTCAGCTCAATCCGGAATTGCCCGATCACGAAGCCGGAACCATTCTGGCCTATATGCGCGCCTTCGCCGGACTCTATCCCTGGCTGCGTGAACGCCAGCAGCTGGACTTCAGCCGCAAGCTCACCACCTATATCAGCCCCTGGCCCCGGCCCTATCTGGAGCTGATCAGTGACCCGGACTACCAGCCGTCGCTGGAGCAACTGATCATCGATCACCTGGAATACAACCCCACGCGCAACCGGGCCCTGGACCTGCTGCCGCTCTGGGCTCATCTGCGTCCCGACATTCTCTGGCAGTGCGTGGACGACAAGCGCATCAAGGCCCGGCCCACGCTGCATTACCGGCTGCCGGATTGTGATCTGGACAACCCGGAGTGGAGCTTCGCCCGGGTCTGGAACGACTGGGCCGCCGTGGAGGCACTGGCCGCGGACGAGGCCCGGCTGACGGAATTCATGGCGGCCTTCCGGGGCAGCCTGAAACGCTCCCGGGAGAACATGCGTCGCGACTGGGTGGAGGAGTGTGATCAATGGGTGCGCACGGCACTCGACCCCTCATCGGCCTGAGCTTCCGGCATCCGGGCCGCCCGGACGCGCTGCTCGCCCGGCTTGCGCTGACGCTGAACGGCGCGCGGGTGCGGGTGCTGCGCCCGGGCAGCCCCGTGCCCTGGGAGACGCTCAATGGCCTGGTGATCGGCGGCGGACACCATATTCATCCGCACTGTTTCGGTCAGAATCCCGCTGTACGTGCCCGTTACCGTCCGCAGCGGGACCGGCTGGAACTGGAGCTGCTGGATTTCGCCCGCCGGCGCGGTTTGCCCGTGCTGGGCATCTGCCGGGGCGCGCAGGCGCTGAACGTGAGCCGGGGCGGGGTACTGGTGCAGGATATCGTACCGCTGCGCGAGTTCACCCAGCCGGGCCGGTTGCTGCTGCCGTTGCAGTCCGCATACGTGCAGTACGGTTCGCGCCTGGCGCGGCTGCTGACGCGGGCCGAGCTGGGCATCAACCGCATTCACAGCCAGGCCATGGAGAGTCTGGGCACCGGCCTCAGGCCCGTGGCCTGGGACGCCGACGGCTTTATCCAGGCCATTGAAAGCACCGAGGGGACCTGGCAGATCGGCGTGCAATGGCATCCGGAATATCTGCTCTATCACCCACTGCACCGGCGCCTGTTTGCCGGGCTGGTGCGCGCCGCCATCCGCTGGCGAAACCGGCAGGGCAGGACCGCCGTAGCCCGAGGCGCACGCGGCGCCCGCGAAGATGGCTGATCTTCCATGCCGGCGCGTTACAGCAACGTCTGTTCCCCCACCCAGAGGACCACGGCGTAGCGCGCGCCCTTGCCCGTGCCCACCAGCAGGGTGAACAGCCAGAAGGGCACGCGCATGATGCCGCCCACAAAGGTGAGCGCATCGCCGCCCACGGGCATCCAGGCGAGCAACAGGGACCAGGTGCCGTACTTGCGGAAGCGCTCCTGAGCCTTGTGCAGCGAGGCCTGTTTGACGGGAAACCAGCGCCGGTCCTGGTAGTGCAGCAGATAGAGTCCGATCAGCCAGTTCACATGGGCGCCCAGGGTATTGCCCAGGGTCGCCGCCGCCCACAGGCCCCAGGGCGAATACCCCTGGTGCATGTAGGCAAGCAACACCGCCTCGGAATAAAAGGGCAGAATGGTGGCGGCGCCGAAAGCGGAGGCGAACAGGATCAGGTAGGCCATGGCGCGCCACTCTACCGGGGCGCGCGGACAGGGCCAAACACCGCGCAACCATTGTGCGTGTCGGCAAGGCGGATCAACGCAGGGGAATCATCATGCAGGTATTGATCGCGGGCGCGAACGGCAAGATCGGACGTCATCTGCTC
>CAZHGU010000152.1:0-4525 GCA_964532105.1 uncultured Alcanivorax sp.
GAAGGCCGACGCGCTCGAGCCCTTCCACCCGGACCGGATGGCCTCGCGCATTCTTTCTTCATCGTTCACGCCCTGCGCGGCCATGACATAAAGCGCGCGGGGCAGCCGGACGCCGTCCTCGAAACCCCGGTCGACGGACTCGTCCAGCGTGGCCCAGACATCCGCGCCTTCCGGTTTCATGCCGGGCAAGGTATTCCACAGCGCCGCGCGTATGGCCTTCGGCACGCCCCACCACTGCTCGTTATCCATGCAGGCCACGGCGCGCTCCGCTCTGGCGGCAATATCCCGGGGCACACCCACAGCACCCTGGGCAGTGGAGTCGTTCAAAAGGGCCTGGACGCCGCCCAGCTGACCCACCATCCAGACCAGATTGTCAAAGTCCGAACGCAGCCGCGGGCAGGTACCGTTTTCCGCCAGCCCGTATTGCTCCGTGACCAGCTTGTAGGACTTGTACTGGCGTTCGGCGGCGAGGGCGGCAAAACGCTTCTGCTGAATCCGCGCATCCTGGGCAGCATCCACATTCTGCTGTTCCAGCGCGCGCAGATAGCGCAGTTCCGCTTCCACCGCTCGTTGTTCGGCACAGCTGCCGGCCACCACATTCACCAGCACGCCGAGCTTTTCGGGATTGGAGCCGACCGCTTCGAACGACATTAACAGCGGTGTCAGCGCTTCACCCGTGGCGCAGGCCATGGCCGTATCCGAGGAGCCCATCAGATAGGGCACCATTTCGTCCTCGCTGTAGTTCACGAGCACGTCACCAGTGGTCTTGTAAATCATGCCGCAGCCCTGAAGCACAAACGCGAGCATCAGGACCGCCCCGACCCGAAAGGGCCGGGGCACCAAGCTGGAAATGTTTTGCAAGGTTTTCATGGTTATCCCCCATGGTCATTCATTATTGGTCCGGGCTTCACCGCTTCGGTGCCTGGGACAGGAAACTGAGATGCAAACCATCCGCGGGAATGCGCAGAGTCACGCTCCCGTTAAAGCCCGAAGCACTGAGCTCCATGGTGGCATCGATGTTCGACTGGTTGATGCCGGCGATCTGCATGCGGCCGTCGTCGAGAAACTCGATTGGTCCCTGCAATCCGGCCGCCAGTCCGTAACTATGCACATTGTGGGTCGCCGAAGTGGGCGCTCCCGCGATGGTCACGGTCGGATCCAGTGCCGGCGCATCCAGATAGGTATTCAGGGTCGCGATCACGATGGGGCCGTTCGGTCCATCGGTAATCCAGGCTTCCACCAGGCCCTGTTCATCCGGGGCGCATTGCGGCAGGGCACTGGCGTTCGGCGGATTGGGCGAACCCGAGTCACGGGCATCGCACTGATGCCGCACCCGCATGATCATGGACTCGGTGCGCGCCGGATCCGCACTGGTGAGCGGGATACCGGTTTCCGCATAGGCGGTCAGATTGCTGGCTTGTACCTGGGTCGGATAGGCATAGAACAGCACCCCGCCATTGTTGGCCACCTCGGTCGGCAAGGCCTTCTTCAATTCGCCACTATTGACCTTCTGCGCGGCCTCCGTGGGCGAAAGATAGCCGATAATCTCGACATTCAGGGCACCGTTGAGATAACCAAACTTGTCCTCCGGACAACTCTGCCCGATCTCACAACCGATCTGAGCGTCCGTTATGGTGCTTCCGTCGGTACTCTGAACGAAGGTTTCAATGCTGTTTTTCTCCAGCGACGGCGTATCAATGGGGTTGCCCTCACCGCTGTCGTGGTCGCCATTGGCGTTGAGATCCGCCGTATTGCGCAGATCCAGGTGTGCGAACACCGAATCAGCGGGCTCTGCACCCTCGAACACGATCTGCAGATCCGGACCGCCGCCGTCTGTAGTCGGCGCACTGCCCGGATCCTGCGCCAGCCGCCGGGTTTTCAACGGCAGTCCGGATTGCCCGCAGATCATGATGGAAGCATCGCAATCACTCGCTTGATGATCACCGTTCGAGGCCAGGGTGTAGCGATAGAGCGTGCCCGGCTGCCAGGGCTCATCCGGAATGAAGCGCACTTCCTGTTCACGGAAGTCGATTTCGCCTTCGACCGTATCAACGACATTGCCGCTGCTGTCCAGCTCTTCCACCGCAAACCCGGAACCGGACGTAAAGCTGGTTTCGTTCATCGGATGCGAGAAATGCACCCGAATGGCGCGGTTGGCAGGCAGCTCCGGAATGGGCAGCCGGTCATCCGAGGTCTTGCCGCCCACACACCGGCCCACATGGCCATTCGCCAGATTCTGATCCGTGGTGGCACAGGGATAGCCCGGGTACGTAGTGACCGGGAAGGGCGAACTCTGCGGACCGGAGGCCGGCGTGGGCATGGTGAAGTTCAGGGTCTCTCCGGCAAAGTGATTGCCCGCCAGATCCGTGAGATCGGAGGACAGATGAATATTATAGGTTTCGCCGAAATCCAGGTCCGTGCGAATAATCACCGTGGAACCGGATTGTTCGATTTCCGCATTGCTGACCGTACTCCCGCCGGCCTCGACGGTAATATTGTCTTCCAGTGTTTCACTCGCCAGCGGCTGGTTGAAGTTGATCAGAACGGGATCACCGGGACGCTGCTTGTCCACATGATCCGGCCCGGGCATCCAGGACTTCACGAAGGGAGCCGCATCGTCTTCCAGCGGCGCCGGAGCATTGTTCTGGTCCTTGTAGGCATCCATGTGAAATGACAATGTACCGGCGGCACGATCAACGCCGAGCAGATCAGTTTCCACCACCGTGATGCCGTCGCCCACAAGCACACCATCCTCGACAATGGCCTTGCCCACCACCTCGAGGTGGAGAACGTCCTGGGTAAAGCCCGCATGGGCGGTGGCATTGCCCGTGGTTACACCCACATCCATGAACAGGCGCAGCATACGCGGCGCCTCGGGTTGGTCACTGTAAGGATTGGGCAAGAGATAGCCTGTGGCGTCGGTAACCAGTTCCACACCCAGCTCACCGGAATCGAATCCCACATCGATTTCACCGCCGAGCTCGATATCCAGGGCATCACCGGTCAGTTTGGTGCCACGCGGCACGCGAATGGGCGTGGCTTCAGGGTAATTCGGGACGAACGCCAGTTCCGTAGTGAGATCACCACCCTGCTGTGAACGGGTATTGATCAGCGTTGATACCACTGGCACCAGATTCACCTCATCCCCGGTCAGCGGCGACTGCTGGCCGCCCTCCGGCGCATTCAATACCATCTTCTCCGTGGGCCCGGACTCTTTCGGCACGAAGTCGCGACTGAAATCGCCGTCGAACGGCTCCTGCAGTGGCTCGCCATAGGTGCTCTGCAAATCGGATGAAAAACGCAGAGTATAGGTGCGTCCGGCCTGGAGATCTTCGATTGGGTCCACTGTAAGCATGCGACCACGGGCGACCACGGCCGCCTCCACGACCGAGTCGTCCGGTGCCTGCAGTTTTACGTTGGTACCGTACTGGATGCTCTGCTCGTCCACCGGCTGACTGAACTGAAAGCGGAAGGCGGAGAAATCCATGAACGGTAATTTTTCACCGTCCGGAATGACGCGGGTTATCTGAAACGCTGTATCACTGCTGCGCACGGAGCGCGGTCCCTCGGCGGCCGGGCGGGTCGTGAAATCAAAACCGCCATCGGGCACGTTTGCGGGGCCGTTTTCCGTTTCCAGACCACTGATGGCCAGGCGATAGTCGGTGTCGTAGTCCAGTTCCGTGCCAGGGCGAACCACAATACTGCGTCCATCGGTGCTGGAAGCCACCTGAGCGGTTGCCGGAATCGGATTGCCGGAAGCGGTTTGCAGCTGGATGACGCCGGAGTTCAACGAAGAGCCGTTGGTAACCGGACTCGATAACCGCACGATCATTTCGGCGTGCGTGGATACGTTGGTCTGGCCATCATAGGGATAGGTAAAGTAAACATCCGCTCCCGGACCGGGCGGCGTTACCGTCTGCTCATCACCGCCGCAGCCGTACAACCCCAGCGCGGTCAGCGCCAATATCATCACAATTCGTTGCATGGACTGGCTTATCATTGTTGTCACCTCCTCGGTCTCGGCCGCGCCGAATACCGTTTAGAATTTCATCGTGAACGAACCGGTCACCGCGTGTACGTCGCCACCCGCGGTCACTTCCTCCTCATAGGGATTGCCGTTCTGATTGGTTCCGCTGAGCGTAAAGTCGCGATCCTGCAGATGGTGATACTGATAGCCGAAGTCGAGCCGTAGCGGCGCGGCCAGAATGGGCGGATCAGCGATTTCCATGCTACCGCCCAGGCCCACCACGACCCGATCATTGTCCATGTAGTTCACTTCCTCGGAACGTTCGCTCACCAGCGGCGACTCCTCGTAGGAAACCCCCGAGCGCAGCGTGATGTGATCGTTGAAACTGTATTCCGCACCCAGGCGGGGAATGGCCACATCGTCGAATTCGAGATTGGCCTGGTCCTTGACCACGTCGTCTTCCAGTTCTTCTTCCAGTTCCGACCAGGCCTGAAATTCGCCGGCCAGACTGAGCACGATGTCGTCCGTGAGCTCGTAGCGCGCGCCCAAAGACGCCAT
>CAZHGU010000153.1:0-4446 GCA_964532105.1 uncultured Alcanivorax sp.
TTCCGGCCCGTGCTGGATTCCGTCTCGGAGGTGCTGGCCGAATACGAGAAGACCATGATTCAGGTCGCCGGCCATACCGACAGCACCGGCGGCGACCGCTACAACATGCTGCTCTCGCAACAGCGCGCGCAAGGCGTGGCGGATGTGCTCAACGAGTTCGGTGTCCAGTCCGTGCGCATTGATCCGGTGGGCTTCGGCGAAACCCGCCCCATTGCCACCAACGAAACCGAGACCGGCCGCGCCCGCAACCGGCGCGTGGAGCTGACCCTGGTTCCGTACGAACAGGACTGAACGGCGCCCGCCGGGCGGGTTCCCCGCCCGGCTTCGTCAGGACGCATCCTCGTACAGCGGTTTGGACAGCTCCGCCCAGTCCACCTCGCCGTCATGACCCAGATCCTCGAACTGCAGGATACCCAGCTGCTCGAATTTCGGGCGCACGGACTCGGTTAACAGGCCGATGCGCTTGAGATTGGGCATGATGCGGGTGAACAGCAGGTTCCGGAACTGTGCCATCAGGCTGGATTCCAGCGCCACCTGGCGCGCCCTTTCCACATCCCAGCCGAAATGCTCGAACACGTCCGTGGCGATCAGGCGCTCGCGCATGACCACACAGGCCTCATAGGCGAACTGGGCGCGCTCCTCGCGTTCTTCCTCGGTGAGCTGATCGTTGACGTATTCCTGCAGGTAGTTCACGCCGAAGGTCACGTGCCGCGCCTCGTCGCGCACCACCAGATGGATGATGTCCCGGAGCAGCTTGTCCTGGGCCGTAAGCTTGAGGGTATTGAACGCCGCCAGGGCCAGGCCCTCGATAATGATCTGCATGCCGATGAACTTCAGGTCCCAGCGCGGATCGGACAGGATCTTGTCCAGCAGTGACTTCAGATGCTCGTTCACCGGGTAGAGGATGCCGATCTTGTCCTGCAGGTACTTCGTGAAGACTTCCACATGGCGCGCCTCGTCGAAGGTCTGTGACGCCGCATAGAGCTTGGCGTCATAGGTGGGCGCACAGGAGGTGAGCTGGGACGCCACCAGGAGCGCGCCCTGCTCGCCGTGCATGAACTGCGCCAGCATCCAGGCCAGATTGTGCCAGCCGAAACGCAGCTTCTCGTCCTCCGACAGGGACTCGAAGGGCTCCCAGCCGGCAAAGGGATTCATGCTCTCGTCCAGCGGATACTGGCTCTTGGGGAAGGTCTGGCTCCAGTCCACATCCATTTCCGCGTTCCAGTTGAGCTCCTTGCCCAGCCGGTAGAGCTTGCGGATGCGGTCATCGGCGCTGGAGTAGTCCCAGTTGTAGTGGCCGGTAAGCGGCGTCTGGAAAATCTCGACGATATCCTGCACATGACCGGGGGTGAGCTTGTCCTCGATGTCCTCGGCGCCCGGGCCGTCCCAGCTCTCATAGTAGGTGACGGCTTCGGGCGGCTGTTTCCGGTTGTCGATTTTCATGAGAGCGTCCTCTATTCGGGATTCTGCCCTCACGCTAGGCTCATCCGCCCGTGGCGGCAATGTCGTGAAATGACAATTCCGGAGCTGGTTGTCGCGGAATCACAATCAGCTCAACTGATCCTCCGCTTCCTCGGACAACAGGAAATGGGAACGGGCAATGGCAATGGGTTCACTGCGCCGCACCTGCCAGGCATCGATGGCCAGATTGGCCACGCGCCGGCCCAGGCGCGTGACCCGGCACTCGGCAAAGGTATCGCGGAAATAGCCGGCGCGCAGATAATCCACGGTGAAATCAATGGTCTTGGGCACGCGCGGCTCGCCCATTTTCAGCAACAGGAAGATGATCGCGGATTGTTCCATGAAACCGGCCACGGCGCCGCCGTGCAGTGCCGGCAGGGTGGGATTGCCCAGGTTGTCCCCGTTTTTCGGCAGCACGAAGGTCAGTTCCTCGCCATGGGCCTCCACCTGAATGCCCAGAAAGCGGGCATAGGGGACATAGTCCACCAGTTCCTGATAGGCCGCCTCGCCCGAGCGGCACTGGGTGACCAGACGTGCGAGTTCATTCATGGCCGGACTCCTTCGTGCTGGAGCCGCCGGGGATTTTCATGCGCATATAGGTGGCCAGCCCGGTGGCCACGGGTTCGTCCTCGCGGCCCTCGGCAAAGGCCGTCACGCGCACAAAGGCCACCTGGGAGCTGAGCCGGTAGCAGACGCCGTCGCCGATCACGGCGCGGCCGGATTCGGCGGGACGCAGATGATCCAGGCGGAAGTCGATGGTGGGGGTGATTTCATAGTCCGGATAGATGGCGCAGGCATTGGCCAGTCCACCCACCTGATCGAGAAAGGCGAAGACGGCGCCGCCGTGGATCACCCCGGTTTCCGGGTTGCCCACCAGCTCCGCGCGCCAGGGCATGCGGCAGCGCACGCTGTTCTCGCCGGTTTCGAGCACCTCGATGCCGAGGTTGGTGGAATGCTGTACCGTGGCCACAAAGCGCCGGCACAGCTCCAGCCGGTTGTCTGCGGCTGTGTCTGACGGGTCCAAGACCAAACTCCTGATTCGCCGCGGGGCCTGCGCCCGTTGCAATGCGGCGCATCTTACATCATCTTGCCGCCCTTGCGCGCAAGCGGACGGAACAGCGAGCAGCCATGAGCAATACCAACCGGTTCAGTAACGGCTGGCGCATGCTCGCCCATGCGGTGGAGCGCCGGCGTCATCCCCAGCGCTTCATTCTGGTGGACCAGACGCCCTGGCACGAGATCTACCGGGACGGGATCATGGCCGTGCGCCACTATACCCTGCCCGCCCGGGACAGCATTGTGGTGGAAAACCGGACCGTGCCGGTGGAAACCGGGCGCCACGCCACGCCGGTGCTGCTGGTGCCGGCACTGGGCATTCAGCCCTGGACCTTCGACCTCATGCCCACGCGCTCCATGGTGCGTTATCTCATGGCGCGCGGCTTTGATGTCTATCTGCTGGACTGGGGCAAGCCCTCCGAATCCGACCGGGAGCTCGATCTCGATACCTATGTGAATCACTGGCTGCCGGCCGCGGTGGAAGCGGTGCGCGAACACGCCCATGCCCCGAAGGTGAGCCTGGTGGGCTACTGCATGGGCGGTTTGTTGAGCCTGATGTATCTGGGCGGCCATGCGAACGCGCCCGTGGCCAACCTGGCTACCATCGCCTCGCCGGTGAATTTCCACAAGAGCGGCTTTTTCGGGGCCCTGTCGGGACTGGTCAGCATTCCGGCCATGAAGATCCACGAGTGGTTCCAGGTGCGGCTGGAGCCGGTGGACAGCAAGCTCTTTCATGTGCCCGGCTCCCTGCTGTCCATCGGCTTCAAGCTGACCAACCCGCCGGGCGTGGTGGCGTCCTATATCGATCTGGTGCGCAATATCGCCGACCGGGAATACGTCACCGAGTACATGACCATGGGGCAGTGGTTCAACGACATGGTGGATTACCCAGGCGCGACCGTGCGCGAGGTGATCGAGAAGATGCTCATCGCCAACAGCCTGGCGGACGGGCGGATCGAGATCGGCGACCGGCTTGCCGATTTCGCCCATATCCGGATGCCGCTGCTGGCCATTGCGGGCCGGGATGACCGGATCGTGTCCATCCGCGCGGCCCGCGAGATCATGCGCCTGGCCGGTTCGGCCGACAAGCGCTTCGAGGTACTGCCGGGCGGCCATGCCGGCGTATTCGCCGGTGGCCGCGCGCCCGAGCACAGCTGGCGCATGATCGCGGACTGGCTGGCGCCGCTATCCGGCGATTGAACCGGGCGGTTATTCGCCGCCCTGATTGCCTCCCTGACCGCCACCGGGCGTGGGAGCTCCGCCCTGCATGGGCTGCTGGGCGCCGCCACTGGTGGCCAGATTCTTGGCCAGCTCCAGCTCATCCGTCATCTGGTGGCTGTAGCGGTGAATCAGAAAGGGTACCGCCTCTTCCGAAAAGTTGATCAGCGAATCCCGGATAAAGCGCCAGCGCAGCCGTACCTGCCCCAGGGTGCGCTTGACCGCGTCCTGGTCGGCATACTGCTCTTCCAGCTCCGTCAATCGTTCGCCGAAGGCCGGCACCGCCTCTTCGAAGGAGATGCGATCACCACTGCCCGAGGCCATGCCGCCGGACGGCGCCGCCGCCAGCCGCAGATACTCGGCGGCAATATGCTGCAAATCCCCGCCCAGCGCCATGAGATCCGAGTACTCACCTTCTTCGGCGAAATCCGTCCCGTTAAGCCTTTCCACCATGGCCTTGCCCGAGGAACGCAGATCCTGGAGCGTATAGCGGCTGGGCTGGCCCTGCTCGGCGGTCTCGTTGGCCCGGGCATACTGGACAAAATTCGACCAGCTGGATTCCAGCTCCGAAACCAGGGCATTGCCCTCCTCGCTTTCCGCGTTGGAGCGCAGGCTGTCCAGAGTCTCATTGCCGCGCTGAATGCTCTCTTCCAGCTGCTTGCGGTATTCGTCGCTGCCCGACATGACCGTGAGCATGTGAAAGTCCGCCTG
>CAZHGU010000154.1:0-4441 GCA_964532105.1 uncultured Alcanivorax sp.
TTGGGCGAGACCACGAAAAAGCGGTTGGTGTCGATGGGCTTGCCCGGGCCGATGCAGTTCTCCCACCAGCCCGCGCGCTTGTCCTCGGTGCTGTAGTAGCCGGCGGCGTGATGGTTGCCGGACAGGGCATGACAGATCAGCACCGCGTTGGAGCGGTCCTCGTTGAGGGTGCCGTAGGTTTCATAGACCAGGTCGTGGGACGGCAGGACCTGCTCGCACTCCAGATGCAGCGGGCGATCGATATGCAGCTTCTCGGGCTCGACCAGCCCCACGGAATCCGCGGGCATCTTGTCACGCATCGGGTGATGGCCCTCCGCAACCTTGCGGCCTGTCAGCATGAATGAAACCGTGCGCTAGCGCCACGACGGGCGTTGGAGTCTAATGCGCGGTCGGCGGCCGTGCAATGCGCCCCCGACGGCGGCCCGCATGCCTGTGCTCAGCGGAGCAGCTCCGGCGGCGGAGCGGGCGGCTCGCCGTCGGCGCCGCGGATGCGCACCCGCTTGTCCCGGGCCGCGGTACCCTGCTCGATGCTCACCCGGGCCTTGCTTACCCCGAAACGTTTCGCCAGAAAGGCGATCAGCGCCTTGTTGGCCGCCCCGTCGGCCGGCGGCGCCTGGATGCGGATCTTCGCCGCCCCGTCGTGCTCGCCGGCGATTTCATCGCGCCTGGCCCGGGGCTGGATGCGACACCGGAGCACCCAGTCCGCGCCGTCGCGGCTGAGCATCAGACCTGGAACAGAATCCGCAGGAACTGCAGCAACAAGAGCACCAGAATGGGGCTGAGATCCAGCCCGCCCATGGGCGGCAGCAGCTTGCGCGCCGGCGCCATGATGGGCTCGGTGATCTGGTCGACAATGCGCACCACCGGATTGCCCGGGTCCGGCGCCACCCAGGACAGGATCACGCGCAGCAGAATGGCCCAGAACGCGTAGCTGAGCAGCAGCGAGGCCAGCTCGCGCACCCCGTAGAGCAGCAGCTGGGCCGGATCAAAGGGCCCGGCGTAGCCACGCAGCCACAGCACCACCACGATCTTGAGCACCAGCAGCGCCAGCACCAGCACCAGCGAGGCCATGTCCATGCCCTTGAACCCGGGAATCACCCGGCGCAGCGGCGCCAGCGGCGGATTGGTGGCGCGCACGATGAACTGGGAAATGGGATTGAAGAAATCCGCGCGCACCGCCTGCAGAATGAAGCGAGTCAGCACCAGCACGATATAGACGTCGAACAGGAATTCGATCAGGAAAGTGGTCGCGCCCTGTGGGTTCATCGGCGGCTCCCGGCTCTTTGGGTGGAAAGGCGATTATCCGGGCAGTCAGGCCGGGATTCAAACCGGGACTCCCTGAATCAATCCGAAGCGGTTTTCGAAAAACCGCTGCGGGTCGGCTCAGAGCAGGAACCTCCGGATCGGCCCGAAGCAGGGTTTGTTTTCAACAAAAAGCTCCGGGTAGGTTCCTACTACTGCGACAATTCCTCGGCCCGGCGCCGCGCGGCTTCCACCGCCCGGTTCATCAGCTCCCGGTAGCCGCCCTCTTCCAGCACCTCCAGGCCCGCGGCCGTGGTGCCGCCGGGCGAGGTGACCTTGCGGCGCAGCTCGTCCGGATGATCCTCGCTGGTCAGCGCCAGCTCGCTCGCGCCCCGGGCGGTCTGAAGCACCAGCTGGCGGGCCTGACGCGCGGACAGCCCCTGCTCCTGCGCCGCCTCGATCATGGCTTCCATCATCAGGAAGAAATAGGCGGGCCCGGAGCCGGACACGGCCGTAACGGCGTCGAGCTCCTTTTCCTCCTCGAACCACAGCACCAGTCCGGCGCCGCCCAGGATTTCCTCGGTAATCGCGCGTTGGTCAGCGCTTACATCGTCGCCGGCGTGGAGCCCCAGCGTACCCGCCTGCACCAGCGCCGGCGTATTGGGCATGCAGCGCACCAGCGGCGCACCGCCCAGCCAGGTGCGCAGGTGCTCCAGCCGGATGCCCGCCGCCACCGAAATGACCAGGGACTCGTGATCCGACAGCGCGTGTTGCAGCGGCTCGCACACCTGCTGCATGAGCTGCGGCTTCACCGCCAGAATGAGCACATCCGCCCAGTGGGCCACTTCCTCGTTATGGGTGGTGGTGTGCACCGCATACTGGCGCGCGCGCTCGTCCAGCAGCTCCTGATCCACATCACTCATCCAGATGCGATCCACGCCGACGCCCCGGGCGATCATGCCGCCCAGCAGACTGTTGGCCATGTTGCCGGCACCGATAAAGCCGATGGTCGGTTTGGTCATATCGCTTCCCCGTAAACTGTGGAGCTCTGCCGGCGCCTGAACGAGCGAACCCCCTCTGTAATCTCCCCCTTGAGAAGGGGGAGAAACTCGAACAAACCGCCCGGGCTTGTCGAAGCCGCTTCCTCCCCTTCTCAATGGGAGGACCGAGGAGGGGTTCCTTTCCCGACCGTCGTCCGGCAGGACCCCCTCTCAATCTCCCCCTTGCCAGGGGGAGAGGCCTTTCCTCCCCTGGCAAGGGGAGGAAACACAAAGGAGGGGTCGTTCCCAGAGCCTGACCCCTGGCCGGACCCCTCTAACTCTCCCTCAGGGGGAGAATTGTTTTCCTCCCCTTCTCAAGGGGAGGATCAAGGAGGGGTTTCCTCGCCCCTCGCGCCTCGCCCCTTCGCTTATTCCCGCGCCCCGAACAGCGCCGTCCCCAGGCGCACGATCGTCGCCCCCTCGGCAATGGCCACGTCGAAATCGCCGCTCATCCCCATGGACAGTGTGTCCAGCTCGGGCATTGTATGGCGCCAATGTGACAACGTCATGGCCAGATTATGAAAGGCCGCCCGGTTGCGGTCCTGGGCATCCGCCCGGGGGATGGCCATGAGCCCGCGCAGCCGCAGCCCGGGCAGCGTGTGCACCAGTTCCGCCAGTGCCCCGGCCTCGTCCGGGGCCGCGCCGCTCTTGTCCGGCTCCCGGTCGATATTGATCTGGATGCAGACATGGAGCGGCCCGCGCTCGGCCGGGCGCTGCTCGCTCAGCCGGCGCGCCACCCGGGGCCGGTCCACGGAATGCACCCAGTCGAAATGCTCGGCCACCTCCCGGGTCTTGTTCGATTGCAGCGGGCCGATGAAGTGCCAGCACAGCTCGAGATCCGCCAGGGCCCGGATCTTGTCCACCGCCTCGTTGACGTAGCTCTCGCCGAAATCCCGCTGGCCCTGCCCGGCCAGCGCCCGGACGGCTTCGGCCGAATGCTTCTTGGACACGGCCAGCAGGGTCACCCCGGCCGGATCGCGCCCGGCGGCCCGACAGGCGTCGGCGATGCGGGTACGAACGGCCTCCAGAGCTGGCGGTGCTGTCTGCATGATTGATTGCCCTATGGGGACAGGTTAATTTAGGAGATTGTTCGTATCCGGTTCGCCCGGACCGAAAGCCGAAAGCATAACAACCCTGAAGCCGGGAAGTACCATGGATATCACCGAGTTGCTGGCGTTCAGCGCCAAGAACGGAGCCTCCGACCTCCACCTGTCGGCGGGCCTGCCGCCCATGATCCGTGTCGACGGCGACGTGCGCCGGATCAATCTGCCCGCCATGGAGCACAAGGAAGTCCACGGACTTATTTACGACATCATGAACGACAAGCAGCGCAAGGACTACGAGGAGTTCTACGAGACGGACTTCTCCTTCGAGGTCCCGGGCGTGGCCCGTTTCCGCGTGAACGCCTTCAACCAGAAGCGCGGCGCCGGCGCCGTCTTCCGGACCATTCCCTCCAAGGTGTTGAGCATGGATGACCTGGGCATGGGGGATGTGTTCAAGAAGATCTCGGATCTCGCCCGCGGTATCTGCCTGGTGACCGGGCCCACGGGGTCGGGCAAGTCCACGACCCTGGCGGCCATGATCGACTACATCAACGACAGCCGCTACGAGCACATCCTCACCATCGAGGACCCCATCGAATTCGTGCATGACTCCAAGAAGTGCCTGGTGAACCAGCGCGAGGTCCACCGCGACACCCTGGGCTTTGCCGAGGCGCTGCGTTCCGCGCTGCGGGAGGACCCGGACATCATCCTGGTGGGCGAGCTGCGGGACCTGGAGACCATCCGCCTGGCCCTGACCGCCGCCGAAACCGGCCACCTGGTCTTCGGCACCCTGCACACCACCAGCGCCGCCAAGACCATCGACCGTATCGTCGACGTCTTCCCGGCCGCGGAAAAGGACATGGTCCGCTCCATGCTTTCGGAATCCCTGCAGGCGGTGGTGTCCCAGGCGCTGCTGAAGAAAAGCGGCGGCGGCCGGATCGCCGCCCACGAGATCATGCTGGGCACGCCCGCCATCCGGAACCTGATCCGCGAGGACAAGGTGGCGCAGATGTATTCGTCCATTCAGTCGGGGCAGGCCCTGGGCATGCAGACGCTGGACCAGTGTCTCCAGCAGCTGCTGCGCAAGGGCCTGATCAGCAAGCAGGATGCCCGCAT
>CAZHGU010000155.1:0-4413 GCA_964532105.1 uncultured Alcanivorax sp.
GGCTGAAATGCTGCCCGAACATCTGGCGCGGGGCTTCGGCCTGCCGGAAGACAGCGAACAGCGCCGTCAGACTTTCGAGCGCAGCGTCCGCTGGATTCGCCGGATCTATCCGCACTTGCCCGCGCGCCTGCGCTATATCCCGCCCTATACAGAAGCCCGGCGCCGCATGGCAGGTAAACACCACGCCGACTGGACCACCCGCAAGCTCAACCGGCTCTGGCTGGGGCAGGAGGAACTGGTTAGTTGAAAAGGAGCGGGGAACGAGGTGCGAGGCGCAAGGAGCAAGGCAGCGTAGGAGCGACCGCCCCGGTCGCGAACATTCCAGAGAAACCGGCAAGACGAAAGACTTTGGCTCCTCGCGCTGTTTCTCCTCGCCGTTTAGACTGAGGCTTTCATCCCGCCGTTGAAGGAAAAACGGTCATGCGTGCTTTAATGCTCATTTTTTTGCTCGGCGTCGGAGCTTTCTACTGGTTCAACCGGCCCGCCGAACAACCCATGACCGCCGAACAGGTGCCGGCGGCGGACTTGCGCAGCTATCGCAATATTGGTGCCAGCAAGCCTCATCCCTGTGAAGGCAGGAAACGTTGCCTGGCCGTCTATATGGCCCCCTGGTGCGGCGTTTGCAAAAACGATATCCCGGTTTATCAGCATGCGCGCGGTATGATCCGGCAGAGCCCGGATGTGGGCATCATGTTTGTGCTTTCGCCGGTGGGTGGATCCTGGCAGGACTTCGGCGCCATGGCCCGTAAACTTGGCGGCCGCGTCATGCTCGATCCGGATGATCAGGCCTTCGACAGCCTGGGTAGAGCGGTGAATGGCGTACCGGCCCTGGTCGTGTATAACGGCAGTGGCAATATTGAAAAGATACGTCCGGGCGGTTACCGCACCCTCACTCAAGCCCGTGCCCGGGAAATGGTTGAAGAGGAACTGGAGCTGGGCAGTTATCTGAACTGAATCCCCGGCGCTGCCCGGGTGGCCAGCCCCCTGCGCTTGTGCTTTCATGATTTTTCCCGTGTCTTGAAAACGGACCCCATCCGCGCTCTCTGCTGCGCGGATGGCCGGATCAGGGAGCTTGAATATGGGCAGCCTTGTGCGTGTACTGAGCCTGGCGATTGCCATTGCCGCCGTGGGTTCGGGCGTGCTCTATGGTCTGGGCGTGATAGATCCCTCCTCCGGGCAACGCTCCGTGGAAACGGCTCTGGAGGAGGTTCTGCCCGCCAATCTTGCGAACACTTTCTCCGGTGAAGCGAAGCGCGCGGATGAGTCCGGGCGGGGCAAGTCGGACCAACAGGTCGGACGCGACGACCAGGGGCGCTGGACACCGCGGCGCTGGCGTACCCATGTTCAGCAGCAGTTCCGTCTTTCCCCGGATGCTCGTTTTCTGCGCGCGCTGAAACAGCTTCTGGATACTGGTGGCAATCCCCGTCTCGGGCTGAAACGCAGCGACCAATACTGGCGGCTGTCGCTGGATGATCACGAATTCGAGTTTCCGGCCCGTGCCGGCTTCGATGATCTCTACCCGGTTTTGCACCAGGCCGTTCCCGACTCCGCCGATTTGCCCGCCGATGCGCATCCCGCGGAGATGTCCATGCGGTTCGCAGAACTGCTCGCACAGCTGGGCGAACGTGACGCCGGTGAGGTTCCGGACCCGCGCAAGGCCGTGGACGAAGCCCGCGCCGCGGCACGGCTGCTGTTGCTCCGGGACAACGAGCCGGGTATCAGTGATGTGCTTGCGGTGCGGGCGCTGATCGCGCTGGTTACCGCCGAAGCCGCCGGCGCCAACCTGCCGTTGGAGCGCAGCATGGTGGCCTGGTCGCTGGGGTATCAGGCCCATGGAAGAAGCGTCGCCCGGCGGAACCTTGATCATGGCCATGTCTGGCGGCGCTATCTGGAACGCCGCATGGATGATCCTCATCAATACTCGAGCGCTCTGGGGACCTATCTGGCGCTGCGGGATGCGGCGCTGCGCCGCGAGAGCATCCAGGTGTGGACGGCCGTCGCCGAAGACGCTGAGAGCCGGGGCGTAGGGCCGCTGGCCATCGCCCGGAGTGCTTACGGGCTCGACGATTTCGGGCCGGGGTATCGGGCACTGCTGGTGACGCCCCATCTGGCGGTACAAGCGGCCGGGGGTGAATTGCAGCCGAGTCTGCGGGTGGTGTTGACCCGGCCCGGTTCGTTGCCCGGCTTTGATACGCAGGAGCCCGTGGAATCATTGCAGCAATGGCACGAGGCTCTGGCCGGCTTGTACCCGCAGCTGCAATGGAGCTGGCAGCGCCCACCCGTGCAGGCATTTGAACAGGCCCTTCGGGCAAGGGCCTCGGATGAAACCGGCGATCCGCGCATCGACCGGGCCGTTCTGGGCAGTGCCTTCTATGGTGCCGTCGACCGGCGTGCCGATTTTCATCTCGACAAACAGTCCAGTTACGGGCAAACGCGGACGCTTATTGACCATTTGTCCGATCAACCGGGACCGCATGCGGACGCCATTGCCACCAAATATGAACTGTTGCTGATGGCGAGACGCGGCCAGACGCGGGATGCGGAACGGTTTCTGCAGGCACTGGAGCAGATACCCCTGGGGCCGAATGCGAGCTGGCCGCTGTTCAACGAGGCCCTGGAGAATCTGTCCTGGAAGGAAGGTGTACGGGAGTCGGCCTTCCGGCGATACGCCGGGCTGGATACATCACTGCGCGCACGGGCCGCGTCCGCTCTGGCGGGAGCGACCATGAAGTATCCCCGGGCCTTTGATCAGCGTCCCATGGACCGGCATCGGTTGCTGGAACACGCGGATGCCACCCTGAGCCGTCCTTTGCTGACACAACGCTTGGCGAATGAAGTCGTTGACCTGCGCGGCCGTGCCGAGGTACCCCAGCTTGTGCTGCAACAGGCCCGGGCGGAAAAGGATCGGACCCGGCTGCGCCGCATGGCCGACGACGATGAACTCCCCGCTCATTGGCGGGCCCGGGCCTGGCGTGCCCTGGCGGAGCTGGGCCAGACCTCGCTGGCCGAGCGCGGTTTTCAGCAACTGGTTACACAGGAGCCTGGTGACTGGGAGCTGTATGAAGTCTGGATCGAGGGATTGCGCGAGCGTGGTGAGCACGAACGGATCCGGGGCCTGGCCCGCAGCTGGTATCAACAATACGGCGGCCATCGGGGTTCGACCTTTGATCATCTGGAAGCGGTCATTGCGGAAGCGCGCGCCGCGCTGGCGGAAGGGAGACTGACGATCGCCCGCGACCGGGCGGATCGGATCATGGGCATGACCGGCGCCGCCCGGGAATACCGCCTGATGATCGACGTGCTTCAGGCTCAGGGCCGGCATGCCCGGGCCCGGCAAGTGGCCGGCCAGCTCGTTCGTGCCTATCCCGATACCATTCACAACCGGGCGCCGCTGGTCCGGATCCAGTGGTGTAACGGTGAACCGGAAGCAGCCGCGCGCACCCTGAGCGAGCACGGACCCGGGATCAGTTATATCGACTGGCGTGACGAGCTCGGTGAGCCTTTCCGCGAGTGTCTGGCCGATGATCCGGCCGGATTGACAGCTGCTGTCCGCGCACTTCAGCAACAGGGATTCCGGCCCCGCGAGCTGGGCGGACTCATGGTGGCGCTGGGTGATCAGGGGGAATATCGGGCCGCGTACAAGGTTGCCGCGGCGTTTTCGCCGGATAACCGCATGCACCAGGTGTATTACAGCGTTCGCGCCGCGGCCTGGCTGAGCCTGATCCGTGATCCGGAGGAAGTGGAGCAATGGCTGCGAAGCCGTATACCTGAAGCGGCACGCGGGCCCGCTTCCGAACCCATTTACTGGTATGGCGCCCATGATCTGCTCTGGACCCTGGTGCCGGAACCCGAGCAGGCCACACATCGGGATGGGGTCTGGCTGCTGCGTTCGGATTCCGTAGCCGTGGACCGAACCACCGACCGGCAACGGCAAGAACGAGCCCATGCGTACATGCGCAATGAACCCGAGACCTTTTACGCGGAAATGGGACGGGTCGTGCTGGGGCTGGACCCGGTGAAATCCCTGGCCCGGCGCCCCCTGTCCGACGAACACCTGGTCGAGGCCACCTATCAGCTGGGTGTCCGCGCCGTGGCGGATGAACGCCCTCGGGATGCCGTGGAATGGTTCGTCGCGTCCATGGCCGCCGGCGAACGTTTCCGTGGCGAGGTGGAATATCGATGGGCCAACGAGATTGTTACCCGTATAGCCGGCGACCGGGCCATCGAGGACACCTTCGCCCGGCATGGAGCGGATTATTTGATGCCGTGGGGATTACGGAGAAGCAGTCAGTAGCAAATAGCAAGGCGCGAGAAGCAGAAGCAGGAATAAAGCCGGAAGTGTGACCGGGCTTCTCCCTCCCATTATCGAGAGGGACACCCAGGAGGAATTCAATCCTGACCCTGCCTTGCGCC
>CAZHGU010000156.1:0-4413 GCA_964532105.1 uncultured Alcanivorax sp.
TCCAGCTCGGCGCGCAAGTCGTCACTTACATACAGGGTAGCCTCGGCACTCAGGTTGGCCTTGACCACCTTCTGGTTTCGGGCCTCCTCGATGGCCTTGTTCACGCCCTGCTTGAGGGTCTGCACCCGGGCCCAGAAGTCCCGGTCGGCATCGTCGTCGAGCGGGAACAGTCCCGTGTACCACTCCTCCAGGAATACGGACTCGCCGCGCTCGCCCGGCAGGTGCTGCCAGATCTCGTCGGCGGTAAAGCTGAGCATGGGCGCCATCCAGCGCACCAGCGCCTCGGCGATATGCCAGAGCGCGGTCTGACAGGAGCGCCGCGCGACCGAATCGGCGGGCGTCGTGTATTGCCGGTCCTTGATAATGTCCAGATAAAAGGCGCCCAGATCCTCGCTGCAGAACAGGTGCAGGCGCTGATAGATCTGGTGGAACAGATACTGATCATAGAGCTCGCGGATTTCGTGCTGCAGCTGCAGGGCCCGGTCCACCGCCCAGCGGTCCAGCGCCAGCATCTGCTCCGGCTCCAGGGCATGTTCAGCCGGGTCGAAGCCATTGAGATTGGCCAGCAGAAAGCGCGAAGTGTTGCGAATGCGCCGGTAACTATCCGCCATCTGCTTCAAAATGTTCTGCGAGACGGTCATCTCGCCGCGATAGTCCGTGGCCGCCACCCAGAGCCGCAGAATGTCCGCGCCCAGCTCGTTCCAGACCTGCTGGGGCGCGATCACATTGCCCAGGGACTTGGACATCTTCCGGCCCTGCTCGTCCACGGTGAAGCCATGGGTAAGCACGCCCCTGTAGGGCGGCGCGCCCCGGATGCCCAGACTGGTGAGCAGCGAGGACTGGAACCAGCCCCGGTGCTGGTCCGAGCCTTCCAGATAGAGATCCGCGGGCACCCGCTGATCCTCGCGGCGGTCCAGCACACAGAAATGGGTCACGCCGGAGTCGAACCAGACATCCAGGGTATCGGTGACCTTCTCATACTGGTCCGCCTCGTCGCCCAGCAGCTCCGCCGGGTCCAGCTCGTACCAGGCATCGATGCCGCCCGCTTCCATCTTCTCGGCCACCGCCTCGATCAGCCGGGGCGTATCCGGATGGGGCTCCTTGGTCTCGCGGTCGACGAAGAGCGCAATGGGTACCCCCCAGGTGCGCTGGCGCGAGATGCACCAGTCCGGGCGGTTGGCGAGCATGCCGCCGATGCGCGCCTGGCCCCATTCGGGCATCCACTGGACCTGATCGATCACTTCCAGCGCCTGCTGCCCGAGCTTGCTGAGCGCGATAAACCACTGGGCCGTGGCGCGGAAGATGATGGGCGTCTTGTGCCGCCAGCAGTGGGGATAGCTGTGTTCCATCTTTTCCCGCGCCACCAGTCGGCCGTTGGCGGCGAGTGCCTCCATGATGGGCTCGTCCGCCTTTTTGACGTGAACACCTCCGATCACGGGCAGATCATCCGCGAAAACGCCGTTATCCTGCACCGGGTTATAGACCTCCAGGCCGTACTCGCGGCCCACCTCGAAGTCTTCCTGCCCGTGGCCGGGGGCGGTATGCACACAGCCGGTACCCGCCTCGGTGGTGACATGCTCGCCCAGGATCACGGGCACCCGGCGCTCGATAAAGGGATGCGCCAGCTCCAGGTTTTCCAGCTGATCGCCGCCGAAGGCCACGGACTTTTGCACATTCGCCAGTCCGGCCCGCTCGGCCACGTCATCGGCCAGATCGGCGGCCACCACCAGCTCCAGCCGCTCGCCGTCGCGCTCGCCGGAAAGCACCACATAGTCCAGCTCGGCATGCACCGCCACCGCCAGATTGGCGGGCAGGGTCCAGGGGGTGGTGGTCCAGATCACCAGTGCCGGTGTCTCGGCCGCCGTCCCGGTGACCCGGCGGAAGGCGTCCGGGTCCACCACCGGGAAGGCCACGTCGATGGCGGGCGAGGTCTTGTCGTGATACTCCACCTCGGCTTCGGCCAGCGCCGAGGCACAGTCCAGGCACCAGTGCACGGGCTTGAAGCCCTTCTGCAGATAGCCGTTGTCCACCAGCCGGCCCAGCGCCCGGATGATGTCCGCCTCGTAGCGGAAATCCATGGTCTGGTAGGGGTGATCCCAGTCGCCCAGCACGCCCAGGCGGATGAAATCCTCGCGCTGACCGTCGATCTGCTCGCCGGCGAAGGCCCGGCAGCGCTCGCGGAACTGCTTCGCGTCCAGTTTGTCGCCGGGCTTGCCGGCTTTGGCTTCCACCTTGAGCTCGATGGGCAGGCCATGACAGTCCCAGCCGGGGACATAGGGCGCGTCATAGCCATCCAGGGTGCGCGCCTTGACGATCATGTCCTTGAGGATCTTGTTCACCGCATGGCCGATATGGATATCGCCGTTGGCGTAGGGCGGGCCGTCATGGAGGATAAAGGTCTCGCGTCCGGCGAATTTTTGCCGGATGCGCTGATAGAGCCCCTGCTCGCGCCATTGCTCCACCCGAGCCGGTTCCTGCTTCGCCAGGCCGGCGCGCATGGGAAAATCCGTGTGGGGCAGGTTCAGTGTTGCCTTGTAGTCGGTCATGGATGCCCGTTCGCAAAGTAGGTTCTGGCTTGCTCGATATCGCGCCGGATGGCCGCTTTTAACGCCTCCAGCCCGTCGTATTTTTCCTCCGGCCGGATAAAATGCCGGAACTGCACATCCAGATGGCGTTCGTACAGATCCCCGTCAAAGTCCAGCACATGTACCTCGAGCCGGTTCTCCCGGCCGCCCACGGTCGGGCGCGGACCCACATTGGCCACCGCCGGCGCGTCCTGCAAACCGCCGCCGGTGACGGTGACCGCATAGACGCCGGCCACCGCCATGCGGTTGTGCCCGGGCTGGAGATTGGCCGTGGGCACATCGATGGTGCGCCCGATCTCGTCGCCGTGGCGCACCCGGCCGCTGATGCTGTAGGGCCGGCCCAGTAGCGCCTCGGCGGTCATCAGGTCGCCGTGGGCCAGGGCCTCGCGAATGCGCGTGCTCGATACCCGGGCGCCGTCGTGTTCACGGGTGGGCGTATCCTCCACCGTGAAACCGAATTCCCGGCCCGCCTGCCGCAGATAGTCGAAATCGCCGGCCCGGTCCTGGCCGAAGCGGAAGTCGTCGCCCACCACCAGATGCCGCACGCCCAAGCCCTCGACCAGCAACTGCTGCACGAAATCGCGCGCGCTGCGGGAACGCAACCGCTCGTCGAAGCACGCGCACAGCACCTGATCCACTTCCAGCTCTGCCAGCGCACGCAGCTTGTCCCGCAGGGTCATGAGCCGCGGCGGCGCCTTGTCCGGGGCGAAGAATTCCGCCGGCTGGGGCTCGAAAAGCATGACGGCGGACTTCTCGTTGCGGCGCCGGGCCTCGTCGATCACCGCCTCGACAATGGCGAGATGGCCCCGGTGGAGCCCGTCAAAGTTGCCGATGGTGGCGACACAGCCGGCATGCCGGGCCCGTAAATTGTGAACGCCGCGAATCAGCTCCATGCTTCCGGGAACCCTGTTGACCGATCGGCCCGGAGCCGGCCGCCCCGGAAAAGGGGCGCAAGATAGCAGTTGCGGATACGGACCGTAACCCCGGAAGCGCCGCATTGTACCGGCTCAGCGGCGCAGGTGGCGAGGCCGCAGACCCGCGATCAGCAACACGGCAACGTAAATCCCCGCGCCCGCGAGCACCAGCACCGCCATGTCACCGGCCCGGGCCAGGGCTTCGCCCAGCCACCAGACGTTATTCCCCCGGGCCAGCCAGAGCACCAGGGCGCCCATGCCCGCACCCGCCAGCACCAGGCGCAGCGCAAAAAGGAACCAGCCCGCTTCCGGACGATAAAAGCCGCGATAATAGAGCCCACGCCAGAGCAGCCCCGCGTTGACCCAGGCGGCGGCACTGGTAGCCAGGGCCAGACCGGCGTGGCGCAGATGCCAGACCAGCAGCAGGGACAGCACCATGTTGGCCCCCATGGCGATAGCGCCGATGATGACCGGGGTCTTGGTGTCCTGGCGGGCGAAATAGCCGGGCGCGAGCACCTTGATCAGCATGAAGGCGGGCAGCCCGCAGGCATAGGCGGCCAGGGACAGGCTCGCCATCTCCACGTCGAAGCGGCCGAAGGCGCCGTAATGAAAGAGCGTGGCCAGCAGGGGCTCGCTGATCAGCACCAGCGCCAGCGCCGCCGGCCAGCCCACCAGCAGCACCAGCCGCAGCCCCCGGTCCAGGGTGTGAGAGAAGGCCTCGGGCGAGGACTCGGCATGATGACGCGAGAGATTGGGCAGAATCACCGTGCCGATGGCGATGCCGAAAATGCCCAGCGGCAGCTCCATCAGACGGTCCGAATAGTAAAGCCAGGTGACCGAACCGGTTTCCAGCAACGAAGCCAGGGCCGTGTCCACCAGCAGATTGATCTGGGTGACGGACACGCCGAACAGCG
>CAZHGU010000157.1:0-4404 GCA_964532105.1 uncultured Alcanivorax sp.
GCGAGGCGCGAGGCGCGAGGCGCGAGGCGCGAGGCGCGAGGCGCGAGGCGCGAGGATCAGGTTCGCGAGCTTCGAGACTCTGTCAAGCCTTGCCTTGTGTCTCGCCCCTAGCACCTCGGCCCTCGCGCCTGGCGCGTAGCGCCTCATCCAGTTTCCGCTGCCATTGTCCCCGGCCGGAGGCGATGCCGTCCGCCCAGCGGGTGGTTTCCGGGAGCCGGTAACGGGTGACACAGGCCATGACTTCTTCAATCGCGGTGGCAAGGCTGATTCGATGGCCGGGTGAGACGAACAGCGGTTTCACGCCGGAGCGGGTGCGCAGCACGGCGCCGATCTCGCGGCCCTCGTAGCGCAGGGACGACCAGCGGCCCTTTGCCTCCGGCACCGGGTCGTAGTCGCCCACCAGGCGGTTCTTGGCCACGCCGATGGCGGGCAGGCCGGACTCCAGGCCCAGGTGCGAGGCCACGCCCAGCCCACGCGGATGGGCGATGCCCTGACCGTCCACCAGCAGCAGATCCGGCGTCCGGGTAAGTTGCTCCAGTGCCTTGAGGATGACCGGGACTTCCCGGAAGGACAGCAGACCGGGCACATAGGGAAAGCGCACGGGCTCGCTCGCCAGCGCATAGTCCAGGGGCTGCAGATCCGAACGGCGCAGTACCACCACGGCCGCCCGGGCAGTGGTGCGATCTTCAATGCCCACGTCCACGCCGGCGACAGTGTCCACCGTCGGCAACCGGTCGTCGTCGACGACCACCTGGTCCGCCAGCCGCTGTTGCAACGCCCGGGCCTTTGCCGGTGTCCAATCTGTACCTGTGCTGATGGCATCCATGGCGGCTTCTCCGTATGATGCGTTGACCCTGAATTCACGGCTCGGAATACAGCCTAACCGCATGCGACCGAACTCTCTACGCTTCCTGTTTGCCCGTCCGTTTTCCCGATGGTGGCTGCTGATCGTGGTCCTGGCGTGCGCGAGCACCGCTCAGGCCGCCTCGGAGCTGCCCCGGCCGGCCAGCCTGCAACCGGCCGTGGATTTCTGGACCCGGATCTATTCCGAGGTGAGCACCTCGGAAGGACTGCTCCACGACCGCAACAATCTGTCCGTGGTCTATGAAAAAGTCGAGCTGAAGAACGGCTACCGGCATCCGGCCCGCGAGCGCAGGATCCGCCAGCGCCGCGCGCATTACCGCCGAATTCTGGACACTCTGGCCTCGGGCAAGCGCAATAATCTCAGTGCCGAGCAGCAACGCGTGCTGGATCTGTGGCCCGACGACGTTTCCAATGCACGGCTGCGCCGCGCCGCTCATGGCATCCGCTTTCAGCTGGGCCAGTCCGACAAGTTCCGCCAGGGCCTGATCCGCAGCGGAGCCTGGGAGCCGCACATGCGCTCCATGCTCGCGGACATGGAACTGCCGCCGGAGCTGGCGGCCCTGCCCCATGTGGAGTCCTCGTTCAATCCGGATGCCTATTCGCGTCTGGGCGCGGCCGGCATCTGGCAGTTCACCCGGCTCACGGGCCGGCGCTTCATGCGCGTGGATCATATCGTGGATGAACGCATGGATCCCTTCGCCGCTACCGAAGCGGCCGGACGCCTGCTGAAGCAGAACTACTCCGTGACCGGCGACTGGGGTCTGGCCATTACCGCCTACAACCATGGTCTGGCCGGTATCCGGCGCGCGGCGCGCACCGTGGGTTCGAACGATATCGCCGACATCATCGAGCGCTACAACGGCCGGCGCTGGGGCTTCGCCTCGCGCAATTTCTACCCGGCCTTTCTGGCGGCGGTGGAAGTGGATGAAAACGCGACGGAGTATTTCGGCGAGCTCGATACCCGTGAGCCGCTGATCTCCGAAACCGTAAGCCTGCCCTTCTACACCACGGTCGAGGCCGTGCTTCAGGCCCATCCCGTGGACCAGGCCATGCTGCGCGAGCTCAACCGGGGCCTGCGTGAACCGGTCTGGCAGGGCCGGAAGTACATCCCCCAGGACTATGCGCTGCGGCTGCCCACGGGTCCGGATCAGCCGGACCCGCAAACCGTGCTGGCAGGCATCAGCGGCGAACAGCGCTATGCGCAGCAGGTGCCGGATGTGCAGCATACCGTGCGCCGGGGCGAGAGCCTGTCGGGCATTGCCGCGCGCTACGACACCTCATTGCAGGATCTCATGGCCATGAACAACCTGCGCAGTGCGCACCATATTCGCGCCGGCCAGACCCTGCGCCTGCCCGTGGACGGCAAGGGCGCCATTGAAAGCGACAGCTACCGGGTCAGTCAGGGCGATACGCTCTCGGAAATCGCGCGGCGCGCAGGCGTGCCCACGTCGGAACTGGCCCGGGCCAACAATCTGGACAAGGACACCGCCCTGCAACCGGGCCAGACGCTGCAGATCGCCGCCGCCGAACCCGCTGGTGATACCACCACGCCCGCCGGCGCGGTCCGCCAGCCCGACGCGGCGCAGCCGGTATCGGACCGGGAAATCAGTATGCCGCTGGCCCCGGCGGAACCGCACTGGACCGGCGATGATCCGGTGGACGCACTGACCCGCCGGATCAGCGCACTGACCTCGCCGGCGGCGGGCGCGCCCGAAAGCACACCCACTTCGGACCCGGGTCGGGTCGGGGGAGACCCGGCCGTGGCGGGCTCGGACCCGGAAACCACGGGTGACCTGGCGGCCGACCCCAGCGACTACAGCGTGGCCGCCAACGACACCATCGAAATCCAGGCAGCGGAGACCCTGGGCCACTATGCCGAATGGCTGGATCTGCGCGCCTCGGATCTGCGCCGGAAGAACAACCTGCGCTACGGCGAGCCTCTGGTGATCGGCGAACGGCTGGAACTGGATTTCGCCCGGGTGGAACCGGCCACCTTCGAACAGCGCCGCCGGAACTATCACCGCGAACTGCAATCCGCGTTCTTCGAGCGCAATCATATCCGCGGCACCCGGACTCACCGGATCGAACGCGGCGACAGCCTCTGGAATCTGACCCGGCCCAGCACGGACATTCCGGTCTGGCTGTTGCGCCAGTACAATCCGGACCGGGATTTCACCACCCTGAAACCCGGCGACGAAATCCGGATGCCGGTGGTGGAACAGCAGGAAGCCGGCCCGGTGGTGGCGGAAGAACAACCGGACACCTGAGGGTCATCCCGAGAACGCACACGGGCAGTCCGCGTGCGTTCTCAGGCTAGCCTTTGGGGGTCAGCAGCCAGGCCACTTCCATGATGGAATCCAGGCCCTGCTCCTGAAAGCGTTCCGCCTTTCCGATAATGTCTTCCCGGGAAAGCTCCTCGATGTCGTAGCGCTCACCGTAGCGCTGCTCCACTTCCTCGCCGGTGACGGAAAAGGGCGGCCCATCCATCTGGTTGGTGTCGTATTCAAAGGTGATCAGCAGCTGGGGCGCGTTCCCCATCAACGACGCCATGCGCGTGGCATAGAGCGCGCGCATGGGCGGCGGCAATGCCACCAGCGAGGCCCGGTCATAGACCGCGTCCACATCGCCCAGATCCGCGGATTGCAGCTGAAAGAAATCCCCCTGGTACATGCGAATGCCGCCCGCCTGCCAGCATTGACCGCCGCGCCATTCGGTAATCTCGGGTTCCAGGTTCTGTTCCTCGAACAGCTCCTTGACCGCGCGCTCGTCCAGTTCCACCCCGATGACCGTGTGCCCCATGGAGTGCAGATAGCCGATATCCAGACTCTTGCCGCACAGCGGCACAAAGACCCGGCCGTCATGCTGCGACACCACCCGTGACCAGAATTGCGTCAGCAGGGGATGCACATCCGGACGGTGGAAAGCGATCTCCCCCTTTTCCCATTTTTCATGCCAGAACGCTGATTCCAATTTTTTCTTCCTGTTCTGCTGGCGAAACGCGAATTGCCCGAAAAGTGTATCAAGGTGAACACGCATTGTGTTGCGTCCCGAAAAACGAACCCGGCTTGGCCCGGTCGGCCAGCCGTGCAAGAATCCGCGCCCTATGCAGCTGCTTCCCGGCTTTATACGCACGCGCCCGGGCCTGGCCCTGTTCGCCCTGCTGGCCACCGCCGGCTCGGGTTTCGGTCAGACCTTTTTCATCTCCGTGTTCGGCAGCGCCCTGCGCGGCGAATTCGCCCTGAGCAATACCGCCTATGGTGCCCTCTACAGTGGCGCCACGGTACTGTCGGCACTGGTACTGCTGCGCATCGGTGGGCTGGCGGACCGCTGGCCGCTGCACCGAATCACGGCCCTGGGCGTGGCCCTGCTCGCGGCGGGCTGCATGCTCATGGGTCTGGCGCTCCATCTGGCCGTGCTTGCCGTGGGCTTCTTCCTGTTGCGCCTGGGTGGCCAGGGTCTGATGGCGCATCTGGGGCTGACCACGGCGGGCCGCTACTTTCATCTGCACCGGGGCAAGGTCATGGCCCTGGCCGCATCCGG
>CAZHGU010000158.1:0-4402 GCA_964532105.1 uncultured Alcanivorax sp.
TACCAGCCGACTGAAATATTCTTCGCCCAATAGTCCATGTAACAATTTCACGCATTGAATCAACAATACGTTTGAAGTCTTCTTCGCTATATGGCATTAACTTTTGTTTGCTCCTTCGAGGCCACGGAGGTTAGTTATCGGAAAACTACTATTTAATATGCCCCAAAATCCCATCCAACTCGTCGAGTGAGTTGTAGCTGATAATCAACTTCCCCTTCCCCCCTGACTGCTGCTTCACCTGCACCGGCGCGCCGATGCGCTCGGACAGATCCTGCACCAGTTGGCGGACATTGGGGTCTTCCTGGGCCGTGTCCTTCTTCTTGCTCTGTCTGGGCTTGTCGAAATCGCGCACCAGTTCTTCCGCCTGGCGCACGGACAGACCCTTGTTGACCACGGTGCGGGCGGCTTCGATCTGTTTGGTGCCTTCCAGGCCCAGCAGTGCGCGGGCGTGGCCCATTTCCAGGTCGCCGTGTTCGAGGAGTGTCCTTGTGTCCGGTTCCAGGCTCATGAGGCGCAGCAGATTGGACACCATGGCGCGGGATTTGCCCACGGCGTTGGCCACCTGCTGGTGGGTGAGTTCGAATTCCTCTTTCAGCCGGGCCAGGGCGGCGGCTTCTTCCATGGGGTTGAGGTCTTCGCGCTGGATATTCTCGATCAGCGCCATGGCGATGGCGGTTTCATCCGGGATTTCGCGGATGATGGCCGGGATGGATTCCAGGCCCGCCATCTGGGCGGCGCGCCAGCGGCGTTCGCCGGCGATCAGTTCATAGTTGTTGGAGCCGGCCAATGGGCGCACCACGATGGGCTGCATGACGCCCTGGGTGCGGATGGATTCGGCGAGTTCCTCCAGGGCTTCGGAGGACATGTCCTTGCGCGGCTGGTAGCGCCCGCGCTGCATGAACTCCACCGGGATCTGGCGGAGCTGGCCGTCGGCGGCCTGGGTGGTATCCGCGTCTTCGCCGGCGTCGAGGCTGACTTCCTCCGCCGGGGGATTGCTTTCGCTGAGCAGGGCGTCCAGGCCCCGGTCCAGTCCGCGCTTGCGCTTTGCCGCCATGGTGTCGTTTTGCTCCGTTGATGGGCCGCCGGGTTATTCGGCGGCGGCCTTGGCTTTCTCGATTTCGTGTTCGCGCCGCAGCAGCTCGCCCGCCAGCGCCAGATAGCTCATGGCCCCGCGCGATTTCTTGTCGTAGCTGATCACGGGGGCGCCGTGGCTGGGCGCTTCGGCGAGGCGCACATTGCGCGGAATAATGGTGCGGTAGACCTTGTCGCCGAAGTGGTTGATCAGCTGATTGGAGACGTCGTTCGACAGGGTGTTGCGCGGGTCGTACATGGTGCGCAGGATGCCGCCGATGTGCAGCTTCGGGTTGAGCACGGTTCGGATCTTTTCAATGGTGTTCATGAGTGCGGTGAGCCCTTCCAGGGCATAGTATTCGCACTGGATGGGCACGATCACCGAGTCCGCGGCCACCAGGCCGTTGACGGTGAGCATGTTCAGCGAGGGCGGGCAGTCCACCACGATATAGTCATAGTTGTTGCGGATGCGCGCCAGGGCATTGCGCAGCCGGGATTCCTTCACGCTCATGTTGAGCAGTTGCACTTCGGCGCCGGTGAGGTCGCCGTTGGCCGGGATCAGGTCGAAACCCGACGTGTCCTCGGTCTGGATAATGGCCTGCTCCATGGGCGTGTCTTCCATGAGCACGTCATAGATGGTGTAGTCCGGTTCGTTCTTGTTCACGCCGGAGCCGGAGGTGGCGTTGCCCTGGGGGTCGATGTCCACGAGCAAAACGGTCTTCTTGGTGGCCACGAGGGAAGCGGCCAGGTTGACGCTGGTGGTGGTCTTGCCCACGCCGCCCTTCTGATTGGCGACTGCCAGAACCTTGCTCACGTTGGCTCTCCTTGTTCGTGCGCGCGCTGGAGCACGACCAGCCGGCGCGGCTCGTCGATGCCCGGTACCGAGAGTGTGTGCTCGCTCGCCCGCCAGGTCTCGGGAATGCCGGCCCATTCGTCGGCGGTCGGAGCGCTTTTCATGGCCAGCAGCTGACCGCCCGGGGCCACCAAATGGCCGGCCCGTTCAATCATGGCCGGCAGGGCGGCAAAGGCCCGGCTGATTACCCGGGGAGCGGTATTACGGTACTGTTCCACGCGGGCCTGCACAACCTCCACATTGGCCAGTTTCATTTCCAGCACCGCCTGTTTCACGAAGCGGGTTTTCTTGCCGTTGGTATCGACCAGGCTAAACGCCTGATCCGGGCGGGCGATGGCGAGCACCAGCCCGGGCAGGCCGGCGCCGGTGCCGAAATCGATCACGGGCTCAGCGTCCAGCCAGGGGAGCGCGGCGAGCGAGTCCAGCAGATGGCGCGGGACCATGGCTTCGGGATCACGCACGGAGGTGAGGTTGTAGGCCTGGTTCCACTTGCCGAGCAGGTCCACCAGTTGCAGCAGTTGCTCGCGGCCGCCTTGGGGCAGGTCCGCGCCCAGCTCCGCCAGCCCCGCGTCCAGCCGGGCGGCGACGCTCATGCGCGGGCCTTTTTCATCTCGCTGCCCTGCTTCTTGAGCTGGATGAGCAGCAGGGACACGGCCGCCGGGGTCACACCCGGAATGCGCCCGGCCTGGCCCAGGGTCTCGGGCCGGACCTCGTTGAGCTTCTGCATGACTTCGTTGGACAGGCCCTGGACCGCGGAATAGTCGAAGTCCGCCGGCAGGGGCGTGTCCTCGCTCTCGCGGAGCTTGCTCACTTCCTGCTCCTGGCGGTCGATGTAGCCGGCGTACTTGGCCTGGATCTCGGCCTGCTCGGCCACCGCCGGCGGGGCCGGGTCCAGTTCCGCCGCGCGGATGACGGTGGCGTAGTCGAGCTCCGGGCGCTTGAGCAGTTCCATGAGCGAGTAGGCGCGGTTGAGCGGCTTTTCGATGTGCGGGTTGATCGCCTCGGCGGCCGTGCTCTTCGGCTGGACCATGGTTTTCTTCAGGCGCTCGGTTTCGCGCTTGGCGCCCTCGCGCTTGTCGTGGCAGGCGCGCAGGCGGGCCTCGCTGACCAGGCCCAGTTCATGGCCTTTCTCGGTCAGGCGCAGATCGGCGTTGTCCTCGCGCAGCGTGAGCCGGTGCTCGGCGCGGCTGGTGAACATGCGGTAGGGCTCCTGGGTGCCCATGGTGATGAGGTCATCAATGAGCACGCCGATATAGGCTTCGTCCCGGCGCGGCGTCCAGGGCTCCTGACCGTGTGCCTGGCGGGCGGCGTTGAGCCCGGCGATCAGGCCCTGGGCGGCGGCTTCTTCATAGCCGGTGGTGCCGTTGATCTGGCCGGCGAAGAACAGGCCCGGCATGTACTTGGTCTCCAGGCTGTATTGGAGATCCTGGGGGTTGAAGAAGTCGTACTCGATGGCGTAGCCGGGCCGGGTAATGTGCGCGTTTTCGAAGCCGGCAATGGAGCGCACCACCTGCAGCTGGATATCAAACGGCAGGGAGGTGCTGATGCCGTTGGGGTAGAGCTCGTGGGTGTTCAGCCCTTCCGGCTCGACAAAGATCTGGTGGCTGTCCTTGTCCGGATAGCGGTGGACCTTGTCCTCGATGGACGGGCAATAGCGCGGGCCCACGCCTTCGATGTCGCCGGAGAACATGGGGCTGCGGTCCATGCCCGAGGCCACGATCTCGTGGGTGCGGGCATTGGTATTGGCAATGAAGCAGCAGGTCTGGCGCGGGTGTTCGTCCGCGCTGCCCAGATAGCTCATCAAGGGCAGCTTTTCATCGCACCAATGTACTTCCATGACGGAGAAATCCAACGACATGCCGTCCACGCGCGGGGGCGTGCCGGTTTTCAGGCGCTCCACGCGGAAGGGCAGCTCGCGCAGCTTGGCCGCCAGGCCGTTGGCCGGGGCGTCGCCGGCGCGGCCGCCGAAGGTGTTGTCCAGGCCCACATGGATGACGCCGCCCAGGAAGGTGCCGGTGCACAGCACCACGGACTCGGCGCGGAAGTTCAGGCCCAGGCCGGTGACCGCGCCCTTGCAGCGGCCGTCCTCGACGATGAGATCCTCCACGCTTTGCTGGAAGATGGTGAGGTTTTGCTGGTTCTCCAGGATCTCGCGGATGGCGGCCTTGTAGAGCACCCGGTCCGCCTGGGCGCGGGTGGCGCGCACGGCCGGGCCCTTGCGCGCGTTGAGCACGCGGAACTGGATGCCGCCGCGGTCGGTGGCCCGGGCCATGGCGCCGTCGAGGGCGTCGATTTCCTTGACCAGATGGCTCTTGCCGATGCCGCCGATGGCCGGGTTGCACGACATCTGGCCCAGGGTCTCGATGTTGTGGGTGAGCAGCAGGGTTGAGGCCCCCATGCGCGCGGCCGCCAGGCAGGCCTCGGTGCCGGCATGACCGCCGCCGATCACAATTACGTCATAGGTTTTCGGGAAGTCCA
>CAZHGU010000159.1:0-4401 GCA_964532105.1 uncultured Alcanivorax sp.
CCGCACTGGGAGCCTTAGTATCAAGGATCAAGGAGCAAGGAGCAAGGAGCATGGAAACAATCTGGAACAGGCACAGACCTGTCAAATTCTGTCTTGCCCCTTGCACCTTGCGCCTTGCCACTTTCCAGAGCCTCTGGAAAGTTCGCGACCGGGGCGGCCGCTCCTACAGCCAGGTTAAAGCAATGCCCTCCGCATATCTTTCAGTAATCCCGCCAGATAAGTCGTAAAGCGCGCGGCGTCGGCGCCGTCGACGATGCGGTGGTCATAGGAAAATGAAAGCGGCAGCATGAGTCGGGGCTGGAAAGCCTGGCCGTCCCAGACGGGTTTCGTTTCCATGCGGCTCACGCCCAGGATGGCCGCTTCCGGCCAGTTCACCACCGGGGTGAAGGCCGTACCGCCGATACCGCCCAGCGAGGAAATGCTGAAGGTGCCGCCCTGCATGTCTTTGGGTGACAGCTTGCCATCCCGCGCCTTGGTGGACAGCTCATCCAGATCCCGGGCGATCTCCGCCAGCCCTTTCTGGTCCGCGTCCCGGATCACCGGCACCACCAGACCTTTGGGCGTATCCACCGCAATGCCCATGTGGATATAGTGCTTGCGAATCAGGGTTTCGCCGTCCGGCGACAGCGATGCATTCACATCCGGAAACTCGCGCAGCGTGCGCGCGCAGGCCTGCACCAGAAAGGCGAGCATGGTGAGCTTGATGCCATCCTTTTCCAGATACTTGTTCTGTTCCTTGCGGAAGGTTTCCAGATCCGTGACATCCGCTTCGTCGTGCTGGGTGACATGGGGAATGGTGACCCAGCTGCGGTGCAGGTTGGACGCGCTCAGCTTGCGCAGCTTGCTGCGCTCGACGTGTTCCACCTCGCCCCATTGACTGAAATCAATCTCCGGCAGCTCCGGCGCGAAACCGCCCCCGCCGGAGGGCTTCTCGGTAAGCAACTTTTTCACATGGGCATGAACATCTTCCTTGAGAATGCGCCCGTGCGGACCGGATCCTCGACCAATGCCCGCCAGATCCACGCCCATTCTGCGCGCCAGCTTGCGCACGGCCGGACCGGCATGGACCTGTTTGGACGGTTCCGTATCCCGGGCCGGCGTTGTTTCCTCCGGCACGGCCGGCGCCGATTGCGGCATTGATGGCTCGGAAGGCTCGGATGTCTCTTCTCCGGACCCGGGCTCCGGTGCGGAGGCCTGTTCCGTTTTCTGTTCCGATTCTTTCGCCGCCGGTGCTTCGGCCGTTTCCATTTCCAGCAGGATATCGCCCGAGGTGAGCTTGTCACCGATCTTGGCCACCAACCGGCTGATAGTGCCGGCCGCCGGCGCCGGAATTTCCAGCGACGCCTTGTCCGATTCCAGCACGGCAATGATCTGTTCCGCCTCGACCCGGTCGCCTTCGCTGACACTGAATTCGATCAGCTCGGCGGAATCGATATCGCCCAGTTCGGGTACGGGGACGGATTGAACCTGCCCCTCGCCGGACGACACCGCCGGTTCCGTGCTCTCTTGTGCCTCGGCCGCTTCGCTTTCCTCCGGGGCTTCGGTTGTTTTCGGAGCTTCGGACGTGTCTTCACCGGATTCTTCCGGTTCGGAAGCTGCCCCGGAGTCCTGCTCTTCGGCGGTGTCCAGCTCCAGCAGGCCGTCGCCCTGCTGAACGCGGTCGCCTTGTTGCACCAGCAACTTCCTGACCGTGCCGCCCTTCGGCGCCGGCACTTCCAGCGTCGCCTTGTCCGACTCCAGCACGACCATGGTGTCTTCCGGTTCAATGGTGTCACCCACCTGAACGGACACCTCGATCACGTCCACCGGATCATCACTGCCCACATCGGGGACCGGAATGGTTTCCACGCTCACGCGCTTCTCCTTCGTCTGGCAGGGTTGCGGCCCGGGGCCGGCAACCGCTTAATTTCTGGGTGGATAGGGCTTGTCCGGGGCAATGCCGAAGCGCTTCATGGCTTCGCCCACCTGACTGCGTTCCACCGCGCCGGTGTTCGCCAGTTCGGTAAGCGCGGCCACCACCACGAAATAGCGATCCACCTCGAAAAACTCGCGCAGCTTGGCCCGGGAATCACTGCGGCCGAAGCCGTCCGTGCCCAGCACCCGGAAGGGCGCATCCACAAAGGGCCGGATCTGATCCGCATAGGTCTTGATGTAATCCGTGGATGCAATGACCGGGCCGGAACGGTCCTTGAGACAGGTGCGCACCCAGCACTCTTTCGGCTCCTGCTCCGGATGAAGCATGTTCCAGCGGTCGATTTCCAGGCCTTCCTTGCGCAGTTCATTGAAACTGGTGGCGCTCCAGATATCGGCGGCCACGCCGTAGTCCTCTTCCAGGATCTTCGCGGCCGCTTCCACCTCGCGCAGAATGGTGCCCGCACCCACAAGCTGCACGCGCTTTTTCTTCGCGCGCTTGTCGCTTTCCCGCAACAGATAGAGTCCCCGCCGAATCCCTTCCTCGGCCCCTTTGGGCATGGCGCCGTGGTGGTAGTTCTCGTTCATCAGGGTGATGTAATAGAACACCTTTTCCTGATCGGCGTACATGCGCTTGAGTCCGTCCTGGAGGATCACCGCGAGCTCATAGGCGTAGCAGGGATCATAGGCCACACAGTTGGGGACCACGGACATGAGCACATGACTGTGGCCGTCCTGGTGCTGCAGGCCCTCGCCGTTAAGGGTGGTGCGACCCGCCGTGCCGCCCAGCAGGAAGCCCTTGACCTGGTTGTCTCCGGCGGCCCAGATCAGATCGCCCACGCGCTGATACCCGAACATGGAGTAATAGATGTAGAAGGGAATCAGCGGATAATTGTGGACACTGTAGGAGGTGCCGGCGGCGATCCAGCCGGACATGGAACCGGCCTCGTTGATCCCTTCCTCGAGGATCCGGCCCTTCTTGTCCTCCCGGTAGTACATCATCTGGCCGGCGTCCTCGGGCTCGTACTGCTGGCCCTGAGACGCATAGATGCCGAGCTGGCGGAAAAGCCCCTCCATGCCGAAGGTGCGCGCCTCGTCCGGGACAATGGGCACAATGCGCTCACCCATGTTCTTCTGTTTCACCAGCGACGAGAGCATGCGCACGAACGCCATGGTGGTGGAAATTTCCCGGTCGCCGCTGCCTTCCAGGAAGTTGCCGAACAGGCCCAGATCCGGAATCTCGAGTTTCTCGTCCGCTTCCTGGCGGCGCGTGGGCAGGAAACCATTGAGGTTCTTGCGGCGCTCGCGCAGATAGCGCATTTCCGGGCTGTCCTCGGACGGGCGGTAATAGGGAATGTCCTTGAGCTGCTCGTCCGAGAAGGGCATGTCGAAGCGGTCCCGGAATTCCTTGAGGCTGTCCAGGTCCAGCTTCTTCATCTGGTGGGTCTTGTTGGTCGCCTCGCCGGCGCCGGTGGCATAGCCCTTGACCGTCTTGGCCAGGATCACAGTGGGCTGGCCCTTGTGATGGAAGGCCTTGTGATAGGCGGCATAAACCTTGTGCGGATCATGGCCGCCGCGGTTCAGACGATAGATCTCTTCGTCCGAAAGATGCTCCACCATTTTCTGGAGCTCGGGATACTTGCCGAAGAAGTGCTCGCGGGTATAGGCGCCCCCGTTTTTCTTGTAGGCCTGGTATTCGCCGTCCACGCATTCTTCCATGCGCTGACGCAGCACGCCGTTGGTATCGCGCTCGAGCAGCGGATCCCACATCCGGCCCCAGACCACCTTGATGACATTCCAGCCGGCGCCGCGGAAGAGTCCTTCCAGTTCCTGAATGATCTTGCCGTTGCCGCGCACGGGCCCGTCCAGACGCTGCAGGTTGCAGTTGATGACAAAGACCAGGTTGTCCAGCTTCTCGCGCCCGGCCAGTGAAATGGCGCCCAGGGATTCCGGCTCGTCCATTTCCCCGTCACCGAGAAAGGCCCAGATCTTGCGGTTCTGTTCCGGCACCAGTTCCCGGTTTTCCATGTACTTCATGATGTGGGCCTGGAAGATCGACTGGATCGGACCCAGGCCCATGGACACGGTGGGGAACTGCCAGTATTTGGGCATCAGCCAGGGATGGGGATAGGACGACAGGCCCTTGCCATCCACCTCGCGGCGGAAATTATCCATCTGTTCTTCGGTGAGCCGGCCTTCGAGATAGGACTGGGCATAGATGCCCGGCGCGGAATGCCCCTGGAAATAGACCAGATCACCGCCGAAGGTATCCGTGGGCGCGCGGAAGAAATAGTTGAAGCCCACGTCATACAAGGTGGCCGACGAGGCAAAGGTGGCGATATGGCCGCCCAGTTCATCGTCATTCTGGTTCGCGCGCATCACCATGGCCATGGCGTTCCAGCGCACCAGCGAGCGCAAGCGCCGCTCCATGAACATGTCCCCCGGCAGGGGCTCTTCTTCATGGGTGGGAATGGTGTTGAGATAGGGGGT
>CAZHGU010000160.1:0-4355 GCA_964532105.1 uncultured Alcanivorax sp.
CTCCTACCCGTACAGGCAGTACGGCGGCGTCGGCGCGCCTTGAGACAGACGAAAATGGGCGATGGCAAACCCCGGGCCGAGGGCACCCGGAGGGTCCTGAAAGGGAGGCAAGGGTTACCCGAAGCGGGGAAGCCCGTCCGGTCTCACTGGAATAGAGTCGAAAGCCGAAAGGAAAAAGGATGAGCGACAGCGCTCATCCTTGTCACTAGCGCCTCGCCCCTCGCTCCTCGCACCTGTTTTTTAGTTCATCCAGCTCCCGCGCCCGCGCTTGCCCCGGGCCTTGAAGATCCAGCCCAGAATGCCGCCGAGGAGAAGAATGCCCGCGCCCATGGCCCATTGCTGCGAGGTCTTGTCGTCGCGCAGCATGGCGTTCTGGGCCTGGGCCTGATCCAGTTCCGTGCGCAGGGCGCTGACCTTTTCATTGAGTTCCTGGTTGGCCTTGTCCAGGCGGATGGGTTCGGCGGCCACTTCTTCCAGGTGTTCCACCCGGTCCTGTGCCTGCTGCAGATCGGATTTCAGGGTCTCGTTTTCTTCAGCGAGCTGGTCACGTTCGTCACGCAGCTTGTCCAGTTCGGTCTGCGCCTGTTCCAGTTCCGACTGCACGTCGCTGAAACGCTGTTGCAGCCGTTCCAGCTGCATCTGCGCTACCGGCGAGCGGCTCAGGTACTGTTTCTGGATCCAGCCTTCCTCGCCCTGGTAACGCACCCGGGCCCAGTCGTTATCCTCGGGCCATTCCACGATCTCCACGCCCGTGCCGGTTTTCAGACCCGAGTTCACAATGCGGTACTGTTGCCCCGCACCCGAGCGCAGCGGTACATAGAGTTCGTCATCGATCCAGGCGTTTTCCGACTGGGCCAGCGCGGGCATGGCGGCGCCGCCGAGCAGGACTAGTACAAAGAGGACGAACAGGCGCATCATGATTTACTCCGTTTGCCAGATCGAGCGCAGTCTAGCGAAACGTGCCGGTGAATGACACGACGCGGTTCCCGGATTGGGCATTCCGCGGGGCACGGCTCAAGGCAGAACCTTTTTGAAGGCTTTGACAGTCACGTTGTGGTAGACGCCGGCCTCTACATAGGGATCGGCATCCGCCCAGGCCCGGGCGTCCTCGAGGGAATCGAATTCCGCCACCACCAGCGAGCCGGTAAAGCCCGCCTCCCCGGGCGATTCCGTATCCAGCGCCGGATGCGGACCGGCGAGAATCAGCCGGCCCTGTTCGCGCAGCGCGTGCAGGCGCTCCAGATGCTGCTCGCGGGCCTGCTGGCGCAACGGCCCGGAGTTGTCCACGTCTTCACTGATGATCGCGTACAGCATCGTCTTCCTCTTCGCTGGATTCGGGAATTTCCTTGCCGGTCACCCGGGCACGGTCCGCCGGCGACATGCGTTTGTACACAAAGACAAAGGCGGCGATATAGAACAAAAACTGAATGGCGGTGAGCCCGAAGAGCTTGAAGTTCACCCAGAAATCCGTGCTGAAGGTGTAGGCCACCCAGAGATTGAGCCCGCCGATGAGCAGGAAGTAGACCACGAAGGTCAGGTTCAGCACCGTCCAGTCCCGGCGCGTCAGGGCAATGACGAAGCCCAGGCCGTTGCGCATCAGCGCCTCGCACATGCGCTGCAGCAGATTCCGATCACGCAGGAACTGGCCCAGAACCAGCACCCCGGCGAGCACGAAGCTGATAATGCTGGGCCGCCACTTGATGAAGATTTCGTTCTGAAAGAGCAGGGTCATGCCGCCGAAGATGAGCGTGATCACGAACACCGTGAGATGCATGCGCTCCACGCGGCGCCAGATGAGCCAACCCAGCGTGACCTGAAGCGTGCAGGCCGCTATGATGCCCCAGGTGGCCAGCATGATGTCCCGGCCGCCCGCGAAATAGAGTCCGAAAAAGACGATTACGGGCAGGTAGTCGAAAAACTGCTTCATACGGAAAGTCCGGTGACGTGTTTAGCAGGCTGTTAATAAACTAATAAACTCGTTGCGAACCAGCCTGAAAGCCCCGAGAGGCACGGCCTGAAGCGCCCATCCTGCTGCACCGGGTCGCTCGGAAAGGGAACCACCCTTCCCGTCGCGACCAGGCACACCAGCTGCACGCTTCAGGCCACGCTGAGTGCGCAACGAGTTTATCAACAGCCTGCCAACCATCATAATGCATTCCCGAAGCACCGGAAATGAGCGCAAATGTCGCCAAGGTACGATCTGCACAGCCACAGCACCGCCTCCGACGGGGCCCTGTCGCCCGCCGAGCTGGTCCGCCGGGCCGCGGAGCAGGGTGTGGACCATCTGGCGCTGACCGATCATGACACCCTGGCCGGCCTGCCGGAGGCCCGGGAAGCGGCCCGGGCGGCAGGCATCTCGCTGGTGCCCGGCCTGGAGCTGTCCGTGCTCTGGGGCAGCCGGGAGCTGCATCTGCTGGGGCTCTGGGTGGACCCGGACGACGACGGGCTGCGGGCGTTGGTGGCGGAGCAGATGGCCGCCCGCGAGCGCCGGGCCCGGACCATGGGTGAGCGTCTGGACAAGGCCGCCGGACTCACCGGCAGCTATGACCGGGCCTGTGAACTGGCGAACAGCGCCGCGCCGGGACGGCCCTTCTTCGCCCGCCTGTTGCTGGACGCGGGCAAGGTGCGCAACTTCCAGCATGCCTTTGACCGTTTCCTGAAGCAGGGGCGTTCGGCGTTCGTGAAGACGCCTTGGTGCGAGCTGGGCGAAGCGGTGCGGGTGATCGACGCCGCCGGCGGCCGGGCCGTGCTGGCTCATCCCGCCCGCTACGGGCTGACGCGGCGCAAGCTGCGCCAGTTGCTCACCGATCTGGTGGATGCTGGCGGGCATGGGCTGGAAGTGGCCACGCCCGGGCTGTCCCATGACCAGCGAGCCCTGCTGTCGGAATGCGCGCGAGACTTTCCCCTGGCCGCTTCGGCCGGGTCCGACTTCCACAGCCCCGAGCAGCACTGGCTGGAGCTGGGGCGGTTGCCCGAGCTGCCCACGGGCGCGCGTCCGGTCTGGGAGCACACCGCACCGGCCTGAGCTTGCAACCGGCGGGGGTGCCGCTCACAATCGCGCGCCATGACCGAGATCATCGAGATTCATCCGGAAACGCCCCAGCCGCGGCTGATCCGCCAGGCCGTGGAGGTGATTCGCCGGGGCGGGCTCATCGCCTACCCCACGGACACCACCTATGCCCTGGGCTGCGGGCTGGGCGAGAAAAAGGCGCTGGAACGGCTGACCCAGATCCGCCGCCTGGATGACAAGCACCAGTTCACGCTGCTGTGTCCGGATCTGTCCAGACTGGCCACCTATGCGCGGGTGGACAATCCGGATTTCCGACTGCTCAAGGCGCATCTGCCCGGCCCCTATACCGTCATCCTCAAGGCCACGGCGGAGGTGCCGCGCCAGCTGCAGCATCCGAAGAAAAAGACCATCGGCATCCGGGTGTCGGACGATCCCGTCTGCCGCGCCCTGCTGGACGAACTGGGCGAGCCCCTGATGACCTCCACCCTGCAACTGCCCGGCGATGAATACCCGCTCGCCGATCCGGCGGACGTGGAGGACGAGCTGGGCAAGCAGGTGGATCTGATCCTTCTGGGCGGTCACCGGGGTCTGGACGAAACCACGGTGGTGGATCTGTCCAGCGGCGAGGGCCCGGAGGTGATCCGCGTTGGTGCCGGCCCTGTAGACGCCATCTATTAGGGGCACGTCCAATAGCCAGACGTGGGCAAGTATCTGTGTAAATCCGCGCTGGTGGGCGGCTATAATGGCCGCTTTCCGTTTTCGGCAATGGATCAGGAGTAACTGTTGACTTCAGTGGTGTCTTCCCAGCGGGTGGTCTCGGGCATGCGTGCCACCGGCCGCCTGCATCTCGGCCACTATCACGGCGTGCTCAAGAACTGGGTACAGCTGCAGCACGAGTACGAATGCTTTTTCTTCGCCGCGGACTGGCACGGGCTGACCACGGAGTACGCCGATCCGCGTGAAATCGAGCAGAATGTCTGGGAGATGATCATCGACTGGCTGGCGGCCGGGCTCAATCCCGGTTCGGCGACGCTGTTCATCCAGTCCCAGGTGCCCGAGCATGCCGAGCTGCATCTGTTGCTGTCCATGATCACGCCCCTGGGCTGGCTCGAGCGCGTGCCCACCTACAAGGATCAGCAGGAAAAGCTGCGCGACCGGGATCTCGATACCTACGGCTTTCTGGGCTATCCGCTGCTGCAGTCCGCGGACATTCTGCTCTACCGCGCCGGTTCGGTGCCCGTGGGCGCGGATCAGGTGGCCCATGTGGAAATCACCCGCGAGATTGCGCGCCGGTTCAACCACCTCTACGGCTATGAGCCGGGCTTCGAGGAAGCGGTGGAACAGG
>CAZHGU010000161.1:0-4333 GCA_964532105.1 uncultured Alcanivorax sp.
CAGCGCGCCAGTTCCACATATCATATCTGGCTCCCTGTTCTGGTTCTGTGGCTGTGCCACCGCTATGGCTATGACCGGCGCGGCCTGTGGTTGCAGGTGGTCATCGGTTCGCTGGCGATTGTGGGCGGCTGGCTCTTTGGTGACCCGGAGCGCAATCTGAACTATACGCACGCGCCCTTTGGTGTGGAACAGACCTGGTTGCCGGAGGCCATCTATATTCCCCTGCTGTGTCTGGGCACGGCCGCTCTGATTTATCTACCGGGCCACTTCGTGGTGCGCTGGATACTGGAGCATGTGTTGCCGGCACGTCGACGCACATGAACGCCATCAAGAGCAAGGGGACATCCGTATGAGCCTGGAGACTATCTTGAAGGCCCCGGATGTTTGGCCAGGGCGCTATCATGGGTTTCGCGGTTGTGCCGGCTCTGCGCCGGGGATTTGCGAACCATCACGTAGGTTGCGCCCGCACCGCCATGATGGGGCTGGGCGCTGTGCCAGGCCAGCACCAGTTCCGATTCGGCCAACCAGTGAAATACATAACTTTTCAGTCGGGCGGGCGTGGGACTGTGTATGCCTTTGCCGTGGGTAATCAGTACGGTGCGGTGGCTCCGTTCATGGGCCTGGCGGAGAAAAGCCTGCACCTGTTCCCGGGCTTCGGCCAGGGTGAGCCGGTGCAGATCCAGCCTGGCGTCAATGCGGTACTTGCCCAGGCGCATCTTGCGAAAAACACCTTCCTGAACGCCGCTTTTCTTTTCGCCCGTAATATCGTGCGGGTCCAGCTGCGGAACCTGTTCCGGCAGGGTCAGCGGATTCGGATCCCGGGTTTCGCCGGCGGCCGCTTCCCGATGGCCCTGCTGGGCCAGACGTTCGCGCACGGGGCCGGGCCGCACCCGGTCATCATCCTCGAGGCGGCGCACATCCCCCATTTGCTCCCGGAACAGCCGGGTTTCTTCGTCCGCCATGACCCGCTCCGACATTCGCCTGATTGCATGATACACAAAGCGCGCGGATGCTGGGAATCAGGAGGTGGTGGGTCATGCAGCAGCAGCGTTCACACCGGGACCATCTGCGCGCCAATGTGGCCGTCATGGACATGGCTACGCAGGCGCGTCTGGGCCATTTGCTGGACCTGACGCCCGAGGGGCTGGGTGTGTCCGGCCGGGGCCGCGAACCCGAGCCCTCGATACAGCGGCTGCGTCTGGAGCTGCCGGTTCGCATCCACCAGCACCGTGCCCTTGAACTGGGCGTGGACTATCGCTGGCTTCAACACGTCGCCGGCGGCCGCTGGCATGCGGGCTTTCGCATTACTTCGGTCGCGGACGGGGATCTGGAAATCCTGGAACATCTGATGACCTGGTATGCCGACCCCTGACCGGGCCGCGCCGCAACAGCCTGCTATGCTGTCACTCGCCCGATGAAGACCCTCTTTCTTCCTCGTTCTCATCGGGTGGCAGAAAATACTGATCCATGAGCTTCTTCATGGGCGGCCCATGGCGGCGGCTGGATTCCATGACCTGCATCCAGTCAAGATGCTGTTGCCAGACTTCATGTTTCACGTCGGCGGGTTTGTGCTCGTCGGAAGACGACATCATTACTCCCGGACCTGGATTGGGATGAGGCAGGATAGGCGATTGTACGCCGAAAGCAAATCCGTCCCCCGGGGTGTTCATGGCGGTGTGATAGGGTTATGCCATGGATATCAATGCCGGGTTGCGCGCGCTCTGGGGGGCGGTCGCCGAATACAGCACTGAGCTGGCGGCTCTGGCCGGACTGGCCATCGCCCTGGGCACCACGGCCCATATCGTGCTCAACAAGCGTGATGCTCGTTCCGCCGGCGCCTGGACCGGACTGGTCTGGCTGGTGCCCTTCGTCGGAGCTCTGCTGTACATGGTGCTCGGCATCAACCGCATCCATCGCCGGGCCCGGCAGCTGACCCAGGGTGGGCTGGCCACGCCAGCGGCCGCTCCCGTGGCGCCTGAAGCCTCGCCGGCGGGCGTGCAGCCGCATACCCTGGCCGAGCTGGTGGGCCGGGTTACCGGGCTGCCCCTGATCCAGGGCAATGCCGTACATGTCATGGAAGCACCGGACGCGTTCGAAACCATGATCAATGCGGTTGAACAGGCCCGGTCCTCGGTGTTTCTGGCCACCTACATCTTCGGCAACGACGCCGCCGGCCACCGGATGGTGGCGGCACTGCAGGGCGCGGTCGAGCGCGGCGTCAAGGTGCGCGTGCTCGTGGACGGCATGGGATCTCTGTATTCCTTCCCGCCGGTGGTACGGCGTCTGCGCAAGGCGGGTGTGCCCACGCAGCGTTTTCTGTATTCCCTGCGCCCCTGGCGCATGCCCTACATGAATCTGCGCAACCACCGCAAGCTGCTGTTGGTGGACCAGACCCTGGGGTTTACCGGGGGCATGAACCTGCGTCAGGGCTATTTGAGCGAGCCGCCCGGGATCCGCGATCTGCATGCCCGGGTGGAAGGTCCGGTGGTGGGGCAGTTGCTGTCCAGCTTCGCCATCGACTGGCATTTCAGCTGCGGCGAATCCCTGGAGGATCAGTACCGGGGGTCGCTGCAGCCCGGCCATGTGAATGCGCGGGTGGTGACCACGGGCCCGGATGCGGATCTGGACAAGCGCCGGCTGGCGCTGCTGGCCGCGCTTGGGCGGGCCGAACACCAGGTGCGCATTATTACCCCCTATTTCGTGCCTGATCTGAACCTGGCCACCGCGCTGCAGCTGGCGGCGTTGCGCGGCATCCGGGTGCAGCTGCTGCTGCCGGCGAACAACAACCTGCGTTTTGTGGACTGGGCGAGTCAGCATATTCTGGAATGGCTGGTGCAGCAGGGTCTGGAAGTGCGTTTTACACCGGGTTGTTTCGATCACAGCAAGCTCATGACCGTGGACGGAACCTGGTCCCTGCTGGGCTCGGGCAACTGGGACGCGCGCAGCCTGCGGTTGAATTTTGAACTGGATCTGGAATGCTATAACCCGGTGCTGGCACAGCGCCTGGACGCCATTTTCGAGCAACGCTGGGAACGAGCCCGGGCCTGTGACGGGACGGTACAGCCGGGCCGTTTCCGGCGCCTGCGCAATGCGCTGGCCCATTTGCTGGAACCCTATCTGTAACCCCGGGTGCATGAATGCCGGCCGTGTTGCTCATGCAATCGTCGTGCTAGCATCCGGTTTTGACTCTGCGGGAGGAACGTCGTGTTGCGTTGGCTACTGTTGATCCTGCCCCTGGCCTTGCTGCCGCCGATGGTCCAGGCGCAGCAAGAGAGCAATATTCAGGCTCCGGACGAGTCGGTCCAGGGCAGTGAAGAACAATGGGAAGCCGAGGACTGGGAGCTGGTAACCGACCGCGATGACATCAAGGTCTATATGGCCCATGACGACGATGCGCGCATCAAGACCTTCCGGGGTGTAACCACACTGCCCATGGAGGATTACACCAGCATCGGTGCGGCCTTTGACGACTACGACTTCGTTGCTTCCTGGATGCACATGGTGTCCGAAATCGAAGGGCTGGGGCGTGATAATTCCTTCGACCGCGAGGTCTATGTCACCACCAAGCTGCCCTGGCCGGTCAGCGACCGCGATACACCGCTGTGGGTGGGCCTGGAGCAGCGCGACAATTATGCCGTCTATATTCCCTTTCATCACATGCCGGACCGCATGCCCGAGCAGGATGGGTTCGTGCGCATCCCCAACATGCAGGGGTTTTTCCTGTTCAAGCCGCTTGAACCGGGCGAGGTCAAGATGACCTTTCAGGTGGTGCTGGATCCGGGCGGTTATGTTCCGGCCTGGCTGGCCAACATGATCCTGCGTGATATTCCCTACTTCTCCATGAAGCGCCTGCGGCGGGTGGTCAATATGGACAAGTACCAGAACGCCGACCACGGGTATTATGAAATTCCGCCCGCCTGGCGGGACGAGAAGCAGAACGCGGATAAATCGTCCGAAAAGACGGAAGCCGGGAGTTCTTCGCAATAGCGTGGACTGGTACCCCTGGCAGGACTCGAACCTGCTACCTACGGCTTAGGAGGCCGTCGCTCTGTCCGGATGAGCTACAGGGGCGCATTTCGGCGTAATTGTACAGATCTGTGGCTCGTGGTTCACGAAACCGGAGCCGGGCTGTAACCGCCGCGCCCCGGGGCGCATCCTTCCGGTCACGAAGGAGCGGGGCCAAGGGGTTTTCAACAGCCTGCTAGGTGGATGTCGATGATTCTGACGCGCGGGTGGTCCTGGTGACTGATCCTTCCGTTGAACCCTGGCTGTCGGTCATTGTTCCGGCTCGCAACGAAGAGGCCGGGATTGCCGACACCCTGGCACCGCTGCA
>CAZHGU010000162.1:0-4329 GCA_964532105.1 uncultured Alcanivorax sp.
AAGCAGAAAACCGGCTGCATGCGCAGAAGGCGTTACTGGAGTTTTTGTTGACCGGACAACACTAAACTATGGTGCCAGGATAAAGGCACCGTAGGAGCGACCGCCCCGGTCGCGACCTCATTCCAGAGACTCTGGAATGAATCTTTCCAAATGCTCTGGAAGAAGTTCGCGACCGGGGCGGTCGCTCCTACGGCGCCTCGTACCTTGTGCCTATGGTTTACGCCTGCAACGCCTGATCCTTGCACTCCGGATCGGCCTCGTACACCACCCGATTACGGCCCCCTTCCTTGGCCTGATACAGGCACAGATCCGCGCGCGCCATGACGGTATTCAGATCGTCGCCGGCACGGTACTCGGCTACGCCTGCCGACACGGTCACCTGCAAGTCTTCATGCAGATCACTGAAGTCGGTGGCTTCCAGGGTGGTACGCAAACGCTCGGCCACGCGCCAGGCTTCTCCGTGGTCGGTGTCCGGCAGCATGAGGATGAATTCCTCGCCGCCCAGCCGTCCGATATAGTCCGCCTCGCGCAGACTCTCCCGGGCAGTGTGCGCGAAACGCGTCAGCACCTGATCGCCCACGCCGTGCCCGAAGCGGTCGTTGATGGGCTTGAAGTGATCGAGATCGAGATAGCAGATGGAAAAGGAATAATCCCCGGATTCCGCCAACGCCTGTTGCTGTTCCAGGATCTCCATGACGTGGCGCCGGTTGAACAGACCGGTAAGCTCGTCACGGATGGCCATTTCGCGCACCTGTTCCAGTGCTTCCGCCAGTTGTTCATTCTTGTCCGAAAGCCGGCTGCGCAACCGGTTGATCAGGGTGCCGGTGAGCACGAAACCCAGACAGGTGACGGTAAAGATGAACCATTGCAGAATCTCGCTGGACCATTGCAGTTCCATGGATCGGTCGCTTATGGCCAGCGCAAGTACGACCGCATAACCCAGAATGGCATAGAGCGACAGCCCGGCCAGCACCCAGAACCCCTTGCGGAAGGAGGCAAGCAGCATGGCCACGAAAAACAGCATGACCAGACTGACGCGGAAGGAATCCACGAAATAGGCCGTGACCAGAAAGCTGGTGGTCAGCCAGAGCGTCATGGGCACTGCCAGCACCGGATCCTTGCGGCTTTCGCTCCAGCCTGTCAGCACCAGGGCCAGATAAACCAGATTCACCAGCCAGATGCCCGCGAACAGGGCCACGAACTGCACGGGCCCGAATTCCGGACCCCCGAAATAGCCGCCCACGAAGTAAATCAGGCAGATGCCGGTATGTACCAGGCTGATACGCGCGGTGTTGAGCGCATAGCGGCGATTCAGCCGCTGATCATTCACCGCCAGCTTCCGCGCTTTTTCAATATCAGCGATCATGATGTGCTCTCCCGGGCCCGCACGACCCGATCCCGTCCGGATTCCTTGGCCTGATAGAGCGCATCATCCGCGCGCGCCAGCAAGGCGTCCAGGCTTTCACCGCGCTGAAAACGCGCAAGCCCGATGGACGCGGTCACGCGCAGATCCGGCGCCGATTCGACCCTCGCCTGCGAGAGCTTGCTGCGCAAGTCCTGGGCCAGGGATTCGGCGCTGTTGAGATCCGTCTTGACCAGCACCACCAGAAATTCCTCGCCACCCAGACGGGCGCAGAAATCCCGCCCGGTCACCTGCTTCTGCGCTGTTCGCGCAAAGACGCGCAATACATCATCGCCCACCTGATGTCCGTAATCATCATTGACGTCCTTGAAATGATCCAGATCCACATAGGCGATAACAAAATCAAAGGCGCCGCGGTCCGCCATCTCCCGGATCTTATACAGCCGTTCCAGCGCATGGCGGCGATTATAGAGCCCGGTGAGCTCATCCTTGATGGCCATGTCCTGAATCCGATCGACAATATCGCCCAGTTCCCGATTACGTTCGCTCACCTGAACGCGGATACCCGAGATTTCCGCCGCGAGAACCACGAACGCAATGGTCATGATGGTGAACACCACCCACTGGATCAGTTCCGAGAAGATATCAATGGATTCGGGATGATTACGGTGCACCAGTGCAATGATGGCCGCATAGGCGAGCACGGCCAGGGCGCTGACCACGACAAAGCCACGCAGGCGTACGCGGAACACGCCCACCTGGAGCACGGCGAACAGGATCATCATCACGCACAGACGCACCTGATCCACGAAATAAGCGGAGGCCAGCAACACCAGGGTGGACCAGACCACCACGGGCAGAATCATGTCGCGAGCGGGCAGATACCGGTTCAAACCGGCGGCGGCCACGGCAATCAGGAAGATATGCCCGGTCCAGATGGCGGTGAACAGACTGTTGAAAACGGCACTACCGCCACGAAAGAAATCCAGCTGCAGCGCTACCCAGCACACCAGGGTATGGCCCAGCCCGCCCAGCAGCAGCACCAGCAATACCGGGCGCACACGCACCCAGGCGCTTTCCCCGGCCGGATTGTCCGCCGTGTGTTCCATGTCACCCCGCCTTTGCCTGAGAGCAGCCCTGCTGCCGGTACCGCGCCGGGTGGATTTTTGTACTCCGGCCCGGTTCCGACGCTGCTCTGCCGAAGGTCACTATTTCGGTGTCGTATACGAATTTTTAGTGACCTATCTACGTCAATAGTATTAACTACCGTGACAGAGATCACAGCATAATATCGGCTTTTCGCTACCGCTCATCCGGCAAGAAAGCGTGAAACCCATTAAAATCAGGTGCTTATCAGCAGGTGCGTACGCGCTCCACGGCCCGCCGCCAGCCGGCATACCGCTGTCGACGCTGATCTTCCTCCAGTCCCGGATAAAAGGAGCGCTCGCAGTGCCAGCGATCGGCGATTTCGTCCAGAGACGCGAATACACCGGCTTGCAGTCCGGCCAGATAGGCCGCGCCCAGGCTGGTGGTTTCGGTCACCACGGGCCGGTCCACACGCAGACCCAGCAGGTCGGCCAGACACTGCGCCAGCCAGTTGTTCACCACCATGCCGCCGTCCACGCGCAGCGCCACCGGCCGGGTGGCGCCGTCAGCCACGGTGGCTTCCAGCAGATCCAGGGTCTGATACCCCACCGCCTCCAGTCCGGCCGTGACCACCTCGGCGATGCCGGTATCCCGGGTAAGACCGAGCAGGGCGCCGCGCGCATCGGGATCCCACCAGGGCGCACCCAGGCCGGTGAAGGCGGGTACCAGATAGACGCCGTGGGCGGAACCGGCCGCGCGCGCCAGCGCCTCGGTTTCCGAGGCGTGATTGATCAGGCGCAGACCGTCGCGCAGCCACTGGACCGTGGCTCCGGCGACAAAGATGGCGCCTTCCAGGGCATAGGTGGGTTGGCCGTTCAGCCGGTAGGCGAGTGTGGTCAACAGGCGGTTGTCCGAAATCACGGCCCGGTCGCCGGTATTCAGCATCAGGAAACAGCCGGTGCCATAGGTGCTCTTGACCATGCCCGGCTCGAAGCAGGCCTGGCCCACCATGGCCGCCTGCTGGTCGCCCGCGATACCGCGCACCGGAACACTCGCGCCCAGCAGGCCCGGCTCGGTGGCGCCGAATTCGGCGGCGCTGTCATGGACCTCGGGCAGCAAGGCTCGTGGAATATTGAACAGCGCCAGCATGTCCGCGTCCCAGTCCTGCTCGTGGATATTGAACAGCAGGGTACGGCAGGCGTTGGTAGCGTCGGTGGCATGCACCCGACCGCCGGTGAGATGCCACAGCAGCCAGCAATCCATGGTCCCAAAGGCCAGTTCGCCCTTTTCGGCGCGGCGGCGGGCATCGGGCACATGATCCAGGAGCCAGGCGATCTTGGACGCGGAAAAATAGGGATCGAGGAGCAGGCCCGTGCGCTTTTGCACCTCGGCCTCATGGCCGGCCTCGCGCAGGGCCTGACAGGCCTCGGCGGTACGCCGGTCCTGCCAGACAATGGCGGGCGCCACCGGCTCGCCCGTGGCCCGGTCCCAGAGCACCGTGGTTTCGCGCTGATTGGTAATGCCGATGCCGGCGATGGCGGTGGCATCGCAACGGGCATTGGCAAGCGCGCGCTGGCACAGGCTGCGCGTGTCCGTCCAGATCTGGCGGGCGTCGTGTTCCACCCAGCCGTCGTCAGGATAGTGTTGTTCGAATTCCTTCTGGGCCTGACCCAGCACGGTGCCGTCCCGGTCAAAGACCAGCACGCGTGTGCTGGTGGTGCCCTGATCGATGGCCATCAGGTAATCACTCATGGGCTGCTCCCCTGGCAGGATTCACTGTGAACGGCTCAAGGGTAACCGAACAGACGGACAAGGAAAGACCGGGCGGACCGCCTGATTGTCTTTGTCACGAATCCTGGAAACGGTTCCTGACGGATTAA